>JAAUTF010000471.1 GCA_012031775.1 Candidatus Altimarinota bacterium
GTGCCATCATCAAGATCTCGAGGTTGCGTCCCTGTCGCCCTAACAGTAGCCCCTGCGCCAAGAGGTGCTCGGCCTCGTCGAGTTCGTTCCACTCATACTTCAGCAAGCCCAGCCCGACGTAGACCGCGCCTGCAACCGGGATCGGGCGCTCGGCCAGCGCACCCTGGCGTGGGTATTTCGTCTCGGCGTAGGCCAGTGCGCGCTCGTAGGCCTGCGCCGCCCGCCCCAACTGGCCGCTCGATCGATAGAGCAGGCCAAGCTGGTGCAGCGCAAACAGCGCGACGATCATCAGATCGCCACGCTGGCCCAGCAGTGCCGACTCTTCAAAAGCCTGAATGGCCGTGAGCTGGGCGCCGCTCAGATACGACGCGGTACCCAGCATCAGCGCCACCACCGAGCGTACCAACACGCTCTCTTCGGGCAGCCCGGCACGCGCGCGCTGCGCTAACTCGATCGTACGTACGATCTCGCGCCGCAGGCCAGCCACTGTGGCCCGCACCGCCAGCACTTCGCTGCGCACCGCTGCGTCGGCAGTGGGTGCTGTCTCGATGCCCTGCAGCACGCGCTCGACCGCGTCGAGATCGCCACTTAGCGCCAGGCCCCATGCGCGCAGCAGCGCTAAGCCAGGTTGTGTCGCCTCAAGATCGGGCGGTAGTTGATCGAGCCAGCCGAGCACAGTTGCCACCTCGCTGCGCAGCAATAGTTTACGCCCAACTTGCTCGATCAGGCCTACGGCCGCCGTCGGCTCGCTGCGCAACCAATAGCCGATCGCTTCCTCCGGCGCCGCTTGTTTTTCGTACCAGCGCGCCGCCCGTTGCAGTAGCGGCGAAACCAACGCGGGCGCTTCACGCTGCAACCGCTCGCGCAGAAACTCGGCGAACAAGGTGTGGTAACGAAACCAGCGCCGCTCATCGTCTAACGGCACCAGAAACATACTCGCCTGATCGAGATATTCGAGAATCGCCTGCGCGCTCTGGCTCGACCGCACGCCGACACGGGTATTGCCAGAACTGCTTGTGATAAGCGGCGCTTTGTGCTCTAAGCCCAGTGCGCTAAAAAGGCGCTCCCCCTCGGTCTGCCAATCACTCTGTTCAACCAAAGCATCGCACAGCGAGGCACAAAAGCGCTCGCAGAACGCACTGTAAAGCAAAAATGCTTGCACGGGTGCAGGCTGGCGCTGCAGCACTTCAGCGGCAAGATAGTCGACCAAATGGCGGTGGCTGCCACGAAACGAGGCGACAATCGTCTGCGGGCTATGGCCATCGCGCAGCGAGAGCGCCGCGAGCTGTAGGGCAGCCGGCCAGCCCTCGGTGCGCTTGGCCAGCTGCGCTATCACCTCGGTCGGCACATCAAGGCGCATTACGCCGGTCAGGAACTGCGCCGCCTCGGCCTGATCAAAACGCAGATCGCTCGCACGCAGTTCGGCCAGCACGCCGTTCACCCGCCAGCGCGCCAGCGGTAGCGGCGGCTCCTGACGGCTCGCCAGCAGAAGCTGCATTCCCGACGGCATCTGCTCGACCAGCAACTCTACACTACGATGGATCGTGGCATTACTCAGGACGTGATAGTCGTCGAGGATAAGGCGTAAAGAGCTGCTAGCTTCGCGGCGCTCGTACAAATCTTCGAGCAGCACCTCGACCACCACTTCCAACGGTGGCGCTGCGGTGAGCGCAGCATACTCGCGGCGTGTTCGCCCAGGCCGAAGAACGGGCGGTCGAGCGCAGCGATCACACCGTTCCAGAAACGGGTTGGATCGTTATCAGCCTCGTCGAGCGAGAGCCAGGCAACATGGGAGCGACGAAGAGCTGGGGAGGCCGACAACGTTTCAGCGTGGGGAAGCTCAGCCGCGCCAACATTTTGCAGCCAAGACGACAGCAGCGTGGTTTTGCCAAAGCCGGGCGGTGCAATGAGCAGCAGCACATCGTAGGATCTGAGCGTATCGAGGCGCGCAAACAGCTCCGGGCGCGCAAGCATGCTTGCACGCACCGGAGGGACGCTCGCGCGGGTTGCCAGGGTTCCAATCATCACATGAGTTTTGTGATTTCCATTGTTGGGAAGCGTTCTTTGGCGGCCTTGATCGCATCGGGCGAACCCAATACTACTGCCTCGCCGCTCTCGCGCAGCTTATCGAGCACATCGGCAAAAGCGTGAAAATCTGCGGGCGTAGTATTCAGCAGTTCATCGCGGAACTGCTGGCGGTATTCGTCGCTCACACCTGTGAGGTGGCGCACAAAGGCGGTGTAGCCCTTGGCATCCGGCAGTTGATAGCCATCGAGATCGCCGATAGCGCCGATAATATTGCGGCTCAACTCCGCGGGGCTAAGATCGGCCTGGCGCAAGAAGTCGCCGGCGCGGTCGTAGACATCAAAGGTGCGCAGCAGGTTCGGGTCGCGATACGAGAGAAAGCTAAAGGTACCAGCGTTCTGGTCGAAGCTGCTGAATGCGCCGTAGGCCCCGCCCTGCACGCGGATCTCCTGCCAGAGATAGCCGGTGCGCAGCAGCCGTGTAACCGCCGACACCGAGCCTTTCAGCTCGTAGCCCAGCTCGTAGATGTTCGCGCCCTTGCCGACATAATTAACCTGCGCGGGCATGGTCAATCCTTCGGGCACGGTACGTCGCTCGGGCGACCAGGTAACGGGAGTGGCAGCGGTATTCGGCAGGCCAGCGAGGAATTCGGCCAGCTGCGGGGCAAAGACACCTCGATCGTCACCGTCGAGCGTGGCGTTCACCAGCGCAAAACGGCGATTGATCAGGTGCTGACGTACCGCCTCTAGGCGGGCAAAAACGCTAGGCCAATCGCGGTCGATCTCCTCAACAAGCGCGCGCACAAAGAAGAGGCTGCTCACGCCACCCATCTGCTCAGAAAGCCAATCGGCGGTGCTGAAACGCGCGCCAAGCCGGCCATTAACGTAGCTATGGCCGCTGGGAATCAGACTCGACTCGCGGTTCGCCTTGCTCCGCAGCACGATCTGCTTAAAACGCTCACGATTATCAAGATTCACATTGAGCAGCAGATCCTGCACAATATCGAGCAACTGCTTGCTCTGGCCTACCGTGGCCTTGCCGCCAACCATTAGCCAGGCCGTTGTATCGCGACTGCCACGCACCGTCGCGGCGAAGGGCCCGGCAGAAATACCGCCGGTGTCGCGCCCGATACGCTGTTGGATTTTAACAAAACTCTCTTTCGTCGTGCCCATCTCGGTAAGCGCGCGCCCGAAGAGCGGCACGTAGGGCAGCAACTCCTGCGGCAGCGTATGCAGATCGAAGGCCAGCGTAAGGTAGACAATGCCGTTGGTAAACAAGTCGTGGTAGAAAGTCGGCACGCCAGCCTCGGCGATCTCCTCGGTAGGGATGGTCTTAATCTGGCGTTCGAGATCGGCGCGCGTGAGCGTCGGGATGCGCGCGATATCCGCCGGATCGTCGGGCGTCTCCTGGATGCGCTTCAGCTCAAGCGTCGTGTTGATGACACGCTCGATATCGCTCTCGCCCATGGCGGCACGCGCCGCGTCGAGCTTGGCGCGCTCCTCAGCGGCGTCGCGCTCGGAAAGCGTCTCATCGGGCTGCAGAACGACCAGGCTACGGTGCGTGTTCTCCAGCAGCAACTCGCGGATAAAGCCTTCGAAGTAGCCACCCTGGGCGGCGGCAGCGCGGATAGCCGCCAGCGGTGACTCGTAGGCCAACGGCGCGAGCGGGTCGCCATCGTAGAGCCATGTCGCGAGCGAGCGAATCATCAGCGCCAGGCCACGCGGGTACGAACCGGTATTATTCTCGCGCAGGCTGAACTCGGCCGTGTTCAAAGCCGCCGCCACCGTGTCGGGGTCGATACCATCGCGCGCCAGAGTTGCCAGCGTATCGAGCACAAGCGTCTGTGCCTGCTCGGCGTGCGCCGGGTCGAGACCCTTCATACCGACGGCGAAGGTATGCTGGCGCAGGCTGTCGTTATAACCACCGACGACTTCCTCGCCGAGGCCGGAGTCGATCAGCGCCTTACGCAGCGGCGCAGCCGCGTTGCCGAGCAGAATATAATCGAGCATATCGAGCGCCAGCGTCGTCTGGGTATCGCGCGGCTCGCCGAGCATCCAGCTTACCATCATATAGCCCTTTTTACCGGGGCTGTCGTTTGAAGCAGCGTAGGGCGCATCGACACGCACCGGCACATCGAAGCGGGGCTGCAGTGCGATGTCCGAGGCAGGATCGATACGCTCGAACTCGCTCAGATAGGCATCGAGCAGCCGCAAGCGCTCGGTAGGGTCATCGTCGCCATAGAACCAGATACGCGCATTGGAAGGATGGTACAGCGTCTCGTGAAAGCGTTTAAACGCCTCATAGGTTAGGTCGGGAATGGCCTTCGGGTCGCCGCCCGACGAAACGCCGTAGGTTGTATCCGGGAAAAGCGACTGCTGAGCATAACGATAGAGCACGCTATCGGGCGAAGAGTAAGCGCCTTTCATCTCATTGAAGACGACACCCTTGTAGATCATCGGCGCATCGGCGCTAGTTAACTCGTAATGCCAGCCCTCTTGCTGCAAGATCTCAGGCGTGATACGTGGAAAAAACACCGCGTCGAGATACACGTCGACGAGATTATAAAAATCCTTCAGATTGGTGCTCGCTACAGGGTAGCACGTCTTATCAGGATAGGTAAAGGCGTTCAAGAAAGTCTTCAGCGAGCTTTTCAGCAATACAACAAACGGCTCTTTAACAGGATACTTGCGCGAGCCGCAGAGCACCGAATGCTCAAGAATATGGGCGACGCCGGTCGAATCATCGGGCGGCGTACGAAACGTGATGCCAAAAACTTTATTCTCGTCATCAGTTATCAGCGAAAGCAACTCGGCACCAGTCTTCGCGTGGCGGTAGAAGTGCGCCAGCGCATTGATCTCAGGCACCTGCTGCTCGCGCAGCAACTCAAAACCGTGAGTGAGCGTCATGGTGTCCTCCGAAGCAGGCAAAGGATGGGTCGTACACAGGCGGGAATGGCTATTATTATTGTACCAGATCGCTGCGCTCGCTGCAGACGCTGCGCCCTGCACTCGCTGAAGAGGGCCAGCCCTCTTGAATTTCCCGCTGGCAGGCTTCGTCCACGTCGTTTTGCGGGCGGCTCTGCCCCCGCGCCCCCGCTGGCAGGCGCTGCGCCCCGCCAGACCACCCCGAACGGACGTGC
>JAAUTF010000472.1 GCA_012031775.1 Candidatus Altimarinota bacterium
CCTGTACGTAGGACGCTCCCTGGTTGTAGTCCCAGGGGTGCAGGTGGAAGTACCAGTCCGCATCCTTGCCCAGGGCCTCCTCGACCTTATAACTGGCCGCGCCGGTGGACACCACGACCTTGCCGTACTTTTTCATGGCCGGGACCTGGCCCAGGGCCACGCCGGAGGCCATCCCGCCGATGATCACGTCCACATTGTCCACCGTGACCAGCTTCTCGATGGCCGCGGCTCCCTTGTCGGCCTTGAGCTCGTCGTCGGTGCCGACGGCAAGCGCTCGCTGGTGGCCCGCGCCACAGCGGCCGCGATCTATGCGCGCATCCCCGCGCAGATCCTGTATTTTTTACGCCTACTACGCCGATTTCGCGCAGCTCGACGAACCTAGCGCGATGATTTACGCTAGCGACGACGGGCGCGGTGGTGTGCTCGTTTTCGACGCCGACAGCGGCCTGACTGTGGTATCGGTGGGCATTCCGGTCGATCAGTTCGATAGCGCGCGCAAAGATGCCGAGGGTACGCTGGAGCGTGTCTGGCGCGCTATTCCGCCGCTGATGGCGCGCGGCCAACGGGCGCGGCGCGTCACCCCGGTGATGGGTCAGGGGCCACAGGATAGTTACTATCGCCAATCCTACGGGCCAGGTTGGGCGCTCGTCGGCGATGCTGGCCATTATATCGACCCGGTGACCGGTCAGGGCATCAATTATGCGCTGCGCAGCGCCGAGCTGCTCAGCCGGGCCTGGGCCTTGCGAAAAAGACGCGCCGGCTTGTTAGGCGCGCTCACCGAATACCAGCAGCGCCGCGACGAAGAGACGCGCCCGATGTTCGATCTTGTCGCTTTTGGCGCGCGCGCGCAAGCGGGCGAATTCGCCACTTTGCCCTTTGGCAGCGTTCTGGGCGGTCTGGCCTTGCAGTTCAACACGCGGTTGCTGCGTGCCATCGCCGACGACCCTGCGATCAGCAGCCGCTACGTTGGTATCTTCAATGGCGCAACACCGATTGGCGACTTCTACAACCCGGCTAACCTCGCCACCCTGCTGCTGAACGACAGCCTGCGCCACGACTTCGGCGCGGCTGCACCGCTTATGAGCGCGCCCGCACGTTGACGAGTGCGACCTGGCTGACGCCGCGCGTCCTGAATTCAGGACACGCGGCGTCAGCTGCGCTCTTCATGTTTCATCACACAAGGTACATGCCATCACCTGCGTTCGGCAGGGTGCAGCAGTATAACGACTAATACCACACTCAGAGCGTACCGATAGGCACATTTGATCCTTGCCAGTAGTACCATCGTCTTGTATGATAATGCTTGGCAAGCGGTGGCTTTCTATATATGCTAGCCGGTGCGTGCATCGGACAGCCTAGTTTCTGGTGCGATGATCAAAGCACGTATCTGCCTGTGGGTATTGCTCTGCTTCACGTTGCTCTGGTGCTCTGCAACGCCGACCGCAGGCTTTGAGCTAGCTAATGAAACGCGCATCGCGCTACCGCTTATTCATACTTCCGCCCCTTTCCTCGCGCGTGCTTCCTGGTCTACACCGATCGCGCTTAGCCCCGCCGAAGATGCGCTCTGGGTGGTAAACCCGGATGCGGGGTCGGTGAGCGTGGTATTTCTTCATAAGAATTCAGGATTCAGGGGCCAGGGTTCAGAAGATCTGGGCCGAGGCACTGCATCA
Source organism: Candidatus Altimarinota bacterium (assembly GCA_012031775.1). Classification (GTDB taxonomy): domain Bacteria; phylum Chloroflexota; class Chloroflexia; order Chloroflexales; family Chloroflexaceae; genus JAAUTF01. Next base: position 1,671 of record JAAUTF010000472.1, read on the forward strand.
ACTCAGGTGGAGCGATCGCGGTGGGCGGCGAGCCGTGGACGCTGGCCGTTGCCCCGATGGCGCAACGGTCTACGTGGTTGATCGCCGTGGCAGCTTGCTCTTCCTCGATAGTGCCAGCCAGCAGGTGACAAGGCGACTGAAGCTTGGCGTCGAAGCACAGGGCCTTGCGCTCAGCCCATCGGGCACTACGATCTATGTCACACTTCCCGCCGAGGCCGCAGTGCTGGCGATCGATGCCGCGTCGCAGCGCATCGTCGCCCGCCAGCCCACGCTCGCCGAGCCATATGCAATCGCGGTGAGCAACGACGGCGATGGCGACGACGACGACGAGCGGGTGTATGTGACACACTTTCTGGCCCTCACCCCAACCCCTCTCCCGGAGCGGGTGAAGGGCTTCGGACAGCGTCCTGATGCAAATGCTCCCCTTCTCCCTTTGAGGGAGAAGGGGTCGGGGGATGAGGGGAATAAGCGCGGCTTTATCAGCCTGCTCGATGCGACGTTAGCAAAAGAGCCATCTACCATCGAACTGACAGCGGACGAGCACGGCTTCCCCAATCTGCTGGCCGGGATCGCCCTGCACGGCACACAGGCCTGGCTGCCGCAGGTGCGTGCGTCGCCCGCACTGCCCAATGGCTTGAGCAGTACGGTTTTTGCCGCTGTCTCGACGCTCGATCTAGCACAGCAGCGCGAAGACCGCAACGCGTTTCTGCCGCTAAACGATCAGCTGATCTTCGGCTCACCGGTGAACAACCCGGTGGCCGCTATTCCCGCGCCAGACGGCAACACGCTCTATGTGGTGCTTGCCGGCAGCGATCTTGTCGAAGTGATCGACATCAGCGTGCCAAGCGCGCCGCAGCTGGTGAAGTTCATCGCGACCGGTGCGAACCCACGCGGTATGGCGATCAGCGGCGCTGGCACGCGTGCTTATGTGATGAACTATTTGGGCCGCTCCGTGAGCGTGCTCGACCTGCATACTAATCGCGCGCTGCACACTATCACCGTGGCCGACGAGACTCTGGACGCTGACGTCCTGCGCGGCAAGATCCTTTTTAACACCGTGGCCGACCCACGGATGGCCAAAGTTTCGTGGGTCTCCTGCGCGAGCTGCCACGCCGATGGCGGCAGCGACAATATTACCTGGATGTTCCCCGATGGCCCGCGCCAGACACCCGCACTCTGGAATGCTGCTGATACCCTGCCCTGGCACTGGTCGGCAGCGCTCGACGAGCCGCAGGATGTTGAGGATAGCATCCATACGATTCAGCGTGGCCTCGGCCTGGCGACGGGTGCCGACCCGCCGTTGCTCGGCGCACCCAACGCCGGGCGCTCCGCCGATCTCGATGCGCTCGCGGCCTTTTTGCTACGCGGTATCCAGCCACCTGCACTGGCACCGGTTGAAGGCGATATTGCACGTGGGCGCGCGGTCTTCGGTGCCCAGGGCTGTGCGAGCTGTCACGGCGGCCCAGCCTGGACGATCTCGGCGCTGCCGGGCGCGCCCGGCACACTCGACCCCGATGGTAACGGCGAGATCGACGCTGTGCTGCGCAACGTTGGCACGCTTAATGTGCTGGACGTACGCGGCAAAAACGGCTTCGACGTGCCAACCCTCGTCGGATTAGCGCGCACCGCGCCCTACCTGCACGACGGCTCGTTGGCAACTTTGGAGGAGGTGATCAACTCAGGCCATCCTACACCGCAGACGCCAACTACACCGCTTCGTGATGATGATCGTGCTGCGCTTGCCGCGTTCCTGCGCGCGATCGATATGACAACGCCGCCGACAGCTCAGCCATAAAGGAAGGGACATGTTTCAACACCACTTCAGGTCTGCCTCGCTTACTCTTGCACTTATCGTGGTTCTGCTGGTGACAAGCCTGCCGCCAGCGGCGCTACGCGCCGCCCCCGTCGTGGAGGCACCATCGACGGCTCCTGCAGCCCAAACAACGCCGACCCGCGTCTTCCTACCCATGGTGAAGACCTCGGTTGGCGCGCCCAACTTTGTGCTCAGTTACCCGCCAGCGAATTCGCAGGTCAGTGGTACTACCCTGGTTGTAGCTCAACCCTTGATCTACGGCTCGCTGAGCAGCGTGCGCTTTAGCGTCGGCAATACCGTGCTCGGCACCGACGATAACGGCGCTGACGGCTTTAGCACCTTTCTCGACGCCAGCGCGTTCCCGGCGGGCGCGCTTAAAATTAGTGCTGTGGCCCAGGGCCTAAGTGGCACCACCACGCAAAGCCTTGATCTAACGGTGGTCGCTGCGCCGCCCTCACAGGCGACGATCGGCAAAGACGGCGGAGCGCTGGGTACACCTTCGGGCGCAACCGTGATTGTGCCGCCCGGTGCCTTAGAGGTCCCCGAACCTATCCGCGTGCGCGAGCGCGACCAGCAGGAAGTGACGGCGGAGACCGGCATCGAGTGGGACGATCTCGGTGTCACCTTCCTCGGCGATCTAGTGATCAGCGCTACCCAGAGCTTCTCGCGGCCCGTGGAGATCAGCACCGTCGGTTACGCAAACCGCGTGCAGCCGAACCAGGCCGTTGTGACCTACAACCTACTGCCCGACCAGGACGGCGATGGTGTGGGCGAGCTAGTGGTAGCCAGCGGCGCACAGGTCGCGCCGAACGGCACGATTTTGAGCGTGCCAGCGGCGGGCACGGCCTTGATCGGCGGCGTGCGCGTCGTGCGCAATACCAACAGTGGCGTCACCGTGGCCCAAGTTGGCGGCTCTAGCATCGTTCCGGGCAACCTGCTTGAGATCGATGTCTCCGGTTTCAATATCTACTCGGCGCTCGGCAATGTCGGCGTCTTCCGCTCGACCGTAGACGGTACCACCTACGAGATCCCGGGCATCGTGACAGTGGACGCCGACGATACGCGTCGCCAAATTTTCTCGGTACAGGTGCCGCCGCTGCCTGCGGGCGGGGCCACGTTGACTTTGCTAAACCGCAGTTCGGGCAATAGCACTACGCCGATCAGCTTGCAGATAGCAGCTGTAGGTGCGCTCAGTCGGCCAGCGACCGACATTATCGACGACTTCTTCGCACGCGTGATCGGCCAGATCGACGCGCTGCCGCCCGAAACCGATACGAGCGCCACACGCGAGGCTTTTGTCACCACACAAAACCTGCTGCAAGATCTCTACACTGATCCCAGCAGCGACGCAATCACGTTGTTGACGCAGACCGCGCGCGCGATCGAGAGCAGTGGCGCGCTCAACACAGACTCAGGGCTACCGACGGTAGCGCTGGCCTCAGCAGCGTTGCAGTTGTTTGGGCGCTGCTTCCCCAAAAGCGATAGTGCCTGGAGCGGGCGCAACGGCTTTAAGAATGGCACGCTCATCCTGCTGACGATCTACGGCGTGGCAACGGTGCTTACCGGTGGGACTGCTGCGGTGGTGCTTGGCGTTGGAGGTGTACTCGCTGGTGCGTTGCGCGAGGCGATCGACACCAACACACCCGACTGCCCCGAGCCACCACCTGCCCACCCTCGGGC
>JAAUTF010000473.1 GCA_012031775.1 Candidatus Altimarinota bacterium
TGTTAGCGTCACACTTTGGGAATTAAGCTAAGTCTGGTGGTACTTTTCACCACTAATACTATGGATGATTGGGGTGATTTTATTATCAGCGACACAGGTGTAATTTTGGCATTAAGTACCAACCGTGTTACTAGGAACTCTACTACCTATCAACGTCGTTTCTGGAAATTTGACCTCAACTCCAATACTTATTCATTCGTGAATAACACGACAGAAAATGCTCAGTTAGCCAAAAGTGGTGATGGTAGACTCTGGGGTTTACGGAGTGCTAGTGTTGTCCTATTTAACGATAATGGTGGTGTAATTGGTAGTCCGGTTCCGACAACAGTTCAAGCTTTTGATGGTGCGGAATGCGTTGTGGGTAATGCGAGTGTAGGCGATCGCGTTTGGAGCGATACTAATGGTGACGGTATTCAAGATGCGGGTGAAGCTGGTATTACTGGGGTTACTGTGGCAATTTACCGTGATATTGATAAAGATGGGGTAATTGATACTGGTGAACCGAAATTAGCTACCCAAGTTACTGATGCCAATGGTAATTATGATTTTACCGGACTTTTGCCCCATGACCGTTTAACTGGTGCTGGACATAACGACTTTATTGTCAAGGTGGAAAGTGGTGTTCCCGCAAGCTATACAGCAACTACTCCCACTCAGAAAAATGCCGATTTAGCAAGTGCTACGGAAGATATTAACACTGCTGATTTTGGTTATAAACCTCCGACTCATAATATTTCCGGTTCTCTCTACGAAGATACAGATGGTGGTAATGATTTAGATGCAACTGAACCCAAACTACCAGCAAATATTACTGTAAATTTACTTGATAACAGCAACAACATCATCAAAACCACCACTACTGATGCGAATGGTGCTTACACCTTCATTGGAGTCGCTAACGGTAATTACAAAATCCAAGTAGATACAAGCGATGCAGATATCTCTGCGGGATTAACCTTGGGAACACCAAATGATTTAGCAGTGACAGTTTCCGGTAGTCCTGTGACAAATCAAAACTTTGGCTTTGATATCCAAACTGGATTTTGTGATGTCGGTGGTGGGACTGCTGACACAGCAATTAACCCCTATATCAGTGCTGAAGTCACCAACAATGTCAGCGCTACTCGCGTAACTACGGATACCTTAGATGACGACTGGCGCACAGCTACTGGTGGATTGGCAAATGGTGCTGTAGAACCTTGGTTTGGCACGGCAAACGCACTGGGAAACCTTAGTAATTTCACTTATTTAGACCCGACAACATCTGCAACTACAAACACAACTGTTGAATTAGTACAAATTCCCATCGCTGGTTCAGCGAATTGTGCTGGATTATCAAATACAACATCTTCTAATCCATTCCTGGCTACTAGTGCTACTTTACAATCGACTTCTCCACGTCCTAATAGCTTATACAATACAAGTAACCAGCCCGCCTTTTGGAATCAAACTGTATTCTCGACAACTGATAATCGTCGCTTTGCTACCCGCTTCACCTTTGATCAACCAGTAAAATCCTTTGGTGCGTGGTTTGGAGACTTAGAAACTCGCACCCAAAACGGAACTCCAGCTATTTTGCGTTTACTAGATGAATCAGGGAATCGTATTGGTAAAGATATTCCCATTGAACCAACAAATATCTACGATGGTACTCCCCCAGAACCACAAGTCATCGATCAAAGTCAATGTGGCACTTCAGCTAGTGACGTTGGTTGTGGAAATTCTGCAACTCGTTGGGTTGGTTTTGTAGATAGTAATTCGACACCTCGAATTAAGCAAGTACTGGTAATCGTGGGAGACGATGACTTGAATGATAATGGCGATACAGAGATAATGAGTTTTATTGGAGCAAATATTCTCCCACCAGTTGCCTCGAATCCCAATGTATTGCTAGTCAAACGGATTACAGCAGTTAATGCGACCAACTACACTGAGATTATCGACGGGGTAAATGATGCAAATTCATCCAATTATGTACCGTCTCCCTTTGATGCACGTCGACGTGGGGCGGTGCGAGCAAGAGCGGGGCTCCGACCTCATCTTCGTTGCGCGGCGCGAGGACCTTTGCGGCCGCATCGGCGGCCAACAGTCCAGAACCGGCCGCGCTGCCCAATACAGCCAGAATGGCAGTCCGCAAACTCTTGATTTTCTCTTTACCGAATGCCATGGTTCATGCTCCTTGCAACTTGGATGCCTGGGTGTCTGGGACAGCCGCGATGCCGCGGCTGCGACGATGTGAGTTGGATGCGAAGAACCCACCGCACGCGGTCCTTACCGAGCAGTTGTCGCACTCCTCGAAGTAGCGGTTCTTCCAGTCCGAGATCGCACGTCGGGCCAGATGGTGCACGCGCGGATCGAGGACGCAAAGTTGATGGTTGTAGATCGAAACGAACATGCGCGCCCGCTCGAGGATCGACGCGGCCTCGACGAGTTCGTGCTGATAGTCGATCGGATCGATCCAGAGCGCGTCCAAGTTGGACCGAGCAAAGCCCATCAGCTCCAAGCCCATCAGCGCGACATGGTCTACAAACACCAAATTTCGCGCGACGAAGCGGGCAAAGGGCGGCAGCCAAGCGTGCGTCTCGGCGTGAATGACGAAGCGCAACTCGACCCGCACACCATGGCGCTTGAGGTTGAGGATCCCACGGATCGTCTCATCGAAGGCGCCGCGCCGCTGGACGATGTAGTCATGGTGCTCGGGCAGCGCACCATAGAGGGGAATGCCAAGCATCAGGTCGGGATGTTGAGCAGCAGCGAGTGCCCTGGCAAACGCTTCGTCCGCGAACGCCCGGCCATTCGAGAGCACGTGCACTGCAGTCTGCGGCAACGTCGTCGCCAAGCAGCGTACGAGCGCCGGCAATTGCCCACCCAACAAGGCCGGCTCGCCGCCGGTGATCCCCAATTCCGGTGTATCCGGCGCCATCAGAGGAATCATCTCGAACAGCTCATCGACCAGCCACCCGTCCGCACGTTGCTTGGGGGGCTGCGAGCACATGATGCAATAATTGTCGCAGCGTTCGGTCACCAACATGGAGTTGTACGCTGACCGTGCGCGGTAGAGAACTGCCAACGCGCACCGCTCCGGCTCGACCCTCACGATGTCTCCGTCATCGAGATACGGAAACGCCTGATCGATCAGATAGACATCACTGTGCTCGCCCGGGTCGACCGCGTGCCGCAGCAGATATCCGCGAAAGCCCGATGGCAGGCGATCGACCGCCCGCTCCAGCAACAGCAATTGCTTGCCACGTCGGGACTCTGCGGACTCCACGCTGGTGCAGATCTGGGCGATGAAAGGCACGCCCGAGCGCGCACGCGTGAGCGGACGCAGGTCACGACCGTGCAACTGCAAGAGCACGGCTACCTGCGATTGCCGAACATCTTCCGTCGCGCGAGGCCCAGAAACTCCGGACATTTCCGACCGGGTGGGAGTCGAGCGCGACGGAGCCATTCGATGCAGAAGCAAACGATCCCGCCGCGACGCAGGCGCAAGTACACGCAACAACAACGAGACCAAGCGCTGGCCGACGCCGAGACCCTCGGCACCTGTGCTGCCGCACGCAAGCACGGGATGCCCGAGTCGACCGTCAGCCGTTGGCGTGGCGAGCAACGAAGCTCGCCGCCGACCAGCAAGCCGACGCCGACCAGTAAGCCCACACCATCATCGCCGACGACCACCAACTCGCCGAAGAAGCGCAAGGTCGCCAAGCACTACACGCCCTCGCAGATCGCCGAGGCTGTCGAATACGCGCACACGCACGGTGTGACCAAGGCCAGCGAGGACCTCGGCCCCAGCCGCTTCTCCATCTACGCGTGGATGCGCAAGGCCGAGGCTGCGAGCAAGGACTCGGACTCGGACTCGGAGTCGACGCCGACGAGCGAGCCATCGACGAGCGAGCCGACGAGCGAGCCGATCGAAGCGCAGCGCGACGCCGAGATCCTCGAGGAGTACGCGCGCAACCCTGGCCTCGGGCCCAGCCAGATCCGCAACCAGCTGCGGCGCAAGAGCATCAAGGTCTCGGTCCAGACAGTCCGGCGCGTGATGGAGTCGGTTGGCTATCGGCCGCCGAAGGTCGAGCGCACCAAGCATGACAAGCGCTTCGAGGCCGTACGGCCCAATCACATGTGGCACCTCGACTTCGTGCAGCGCTACATCAATCGGGCCAGCGTCTTTACCTTGATCCTGATCGACGATCATTCGCGCTACGTAGTCGGTCACGGAGTCGACGACGCCGAGCGGGCCGACATGGTCATCTCGACCTTCGTGGACGCGGTCGCGCGGCACGGCAAGCCCGAGATGGTGATGCACGATCGCGGCGCGGCGTTCTGGTCGTGGCGGGGGATCTCGCGCTTCACCGCGCTGCTCGCCGAACTCGGCATCGATCAGATCGTCGCCGAGCACAAGGAGCACAACGGCAAGGTCGAGAGCTTCAACGGCAACCTGCACAAAGAGCTATTCGACCAACACCGCTTCCTCGACGTCACACAGATGGCGAAGCGGCTCGCGTCGCACCTGAACTGGTACAACCACGTGCGAACCCATCACGCGCTCGGTGGGCTGCTGGTCCCGGCCGATCGCTACTTCGGTCGGGCCGACGAGGTGCTCGCGCGGATCGAGGCCGGGGTCGGCCCGACTGATGACCCACTCGCGATGCGGGAGCGTCGTCTGTCGCTGTTTTCGATCACCAGCTGTGCGGGCGAGATCGAGATCTCGCTGATGGGCCAGCGGCTGTCGCTGGCGCTGCCGAGCCCACGCTGACCAGCTCGTAAAAACATGTAGACGGTCCTCGCTCGAGGAGGCATGGAGGTTTCGCCAAAAGCCAACCTGCCACCGAAAGAAAGGACCGTCACCTTTGATACCGCAACTCGAGCTGCCTGCAAACCATCTCGCCGCGCTGCTGCTGCTGGCGTGCAACGACCTGCGAGGGCGAGGCCTGGCGCAGGTCAGCGCACGAGACGTGCTCGAGGCGACCGGCGCCACGAAGAGCCGCGCCTACGAGCTCGCGCGCGAGCTGTCCGAGCGGCTCGCCGACCTCGTCGTGCCGCTCGGCCGCCCGCCGACGCGCATCGCGGAACCGGCCGAGAGCGCGGGCCGAGATCTCAGGCGGGACGTGCTCGAGTACTTGCTGACGCACCCAGGCGCGGCGCAAGGACATCGACA
>JAAUTF010000474.1 GCA_012031775.1 Candidatus Altimarinota bacterium
TGTCCAGGTTCGAATCCTGGTCCGGCAACCAATCGTTTGAAACGCTGGCACCAACCCTGCTGATGCGATGCACCACACAGGGATCACAACTAATTGGTCTACGACCGGCTATTGCGCCGGTAATAATGTTTGCAGTGGAGCATTCGCTTCACTGCTTTTTGAGCGTTCACAGAGGAAGCCAGGAGCGTATGGACGGTCGCCTGCTCGTTTTTAGCGGCAATGCCAATCAGGGTTTGGCCCACGATATTGCTGCCAGTTTGCGGATGAGCCTCGGACGAGCGTTGGTCAGCACCTTCAAAAATGGCGAAACGCGGATCAAACTGCAAGATAATGTGCGCGGCTGCGATGTATTTGTGGTGCAGCCCACATGCACACCGGTCGACCATCATCTGATGGAGCTCCTGCTGCTGATCGATGCGCTGCGACGCGCCTCGGCCACACGTGTGACAGCGGTTATCCCCTACTACGGTTACGCCAAGCAGGAGAAGAAGACTACCGGGCGCGAGCCGATCTCGGCCAAGCTGGTGGCGAATCTGATCCGCACCGCCGGTGCCGACCGGGTGTTGACGATGGATCTGCATGCACCGGCGATCGAGGGCTTCTTCGATATTCCTGTCGATCATCTGCAAGCTGCGCCCATGCTTGCCGATTATATCCGCGACCTCAACCTGCCCAACCCGGTTGTTGTCTCGCCAGATGCGGGCGGTGTCGGACGCGCCAATCGCTTTCGTGAGCGTATCGGGGCCGGTCTGGCTATCATCGCGAAACAACGCCCCGAACCCGATACCGCCGAAGTGATCGAAATGGTCGGCGAGGTCGAAGGCAAGACGGCCATCATTGTCGATGATATGATCTCTACCGGTGGCACGCTTATTGAAGCAGCGAACATTCTACTGGAGCGCGGAGCGAAGAAGGTCTATGCCTGCGCAACCCACGGCGTTTTTGGTGCCGATGCCTTCGAGATAATTGGGCAGTCCAGAGTAGTTGAGACGATCGTCACTAATACGATCCCGCTGCCAGCAGATACCGGATCTGCACGCATCCGCGTTATCAGCGTCGCAGCGCTTTTTGCCGAAGCGATCACACGTATTCATAAAGATCTCTCGCTGAGCGCATTGTTTTCGTAACTAAGGTTCAAAGAGCGTCTTGCTGCTTGGTTTGCTGGCTTTGTTAGCAGACCAAGCGGTAACAATTTCTCTCTTTTTGCAACCTGTAGTGTAAGGAGCTTTTTCCCTTGGATGACCCTGGCCCTAGTCTGGCTGCGATCGGTGTTGGCCTGTGCCTACTGGTGCTGGCTTTTACCTCCGCAGCAGATGCAGCATTTACCGCCATCAGCCGCCATCGGCTCAACCTGTTACTGTCTGACGGCGACAACCCACGGACAAAAGCCGTGTCACGGCTCCTCGACGAGCCGTATCGCTTTAAGTCCACTATCCTTATTCTGAACGCCGGCGCGACTATCGCAGCCACTGCATTTGCTCTGCGTTTCGCCCTCGACTACCCGACTGCCTGGAAAATCGCCGCACTCGGCACCCTCTTTTTCTTGATGATGGTCGTCAGCGAGGCCGTACCCAAGGCGCTTGCTATTCGCAACCCAGATGCAACGGCAATGGCGCTCGCTCGCCCGATGAGCTTCGTTTCGATCGTGCTTTCGCCGCTGGTGCTGCTGATCAATTTGCTGATCGGCCCGCTCTTCGGTATGATCAGCGGCCAGCGCTCGCACCCCGCACCACTTGTCACCGAAGAGGAGTTGCGCCTCCTCGTCAACGTCGGCGAAGAAGAAGGCCTGATCGAACACGAAGAACGTGAGATGATCGAAAGCGTCTTTACCTTCGGCGATACACTTGTGCGCGAGATCATGGTGCCGCGCGTCGATGTTGTCGCCCTTGATGTCGATAGCTCGCTCGACATTGCGCTCGACATGGTCATCAACGAGGGCCACTCGCGCATCCCGGTCTACACCGAGTCGCTCGATAAGGTCGTCGGCATTCTTTATGCTAAAGATTTGCTGACTACAATGCGCAATCGTGCATTGCCGACCTCATTACGTGCTATGTTACGCCCCGCCTATTTTGTGCCAGAGACGATGCGCACCAATGCCTTGCTGCAAAGCTTGCAGCAACGCAAAGTCCACATGGCGCTGGTCGTCGATGAGTACGGGGGCATCGCTGGTTTGGCAACGATCGAAGATCTAATCGAGCAGATTGTCGGCGAGATCCAGGATGAATACGATACTGAAGAACCACCGATCCAACAGACCGACAAAGACACTTATATCGTCGATGCTACCGTGCTGATCGCCGATGTCAATGCGGAACTTGCGATGGCGCTCGAAGCATCAGATGTTGATCGTATCGGCGGGCTAGTGTACGAATTGCTCGGCAGTATGCCGCAGGTTGGCGATGAAGTGACGGTTGACGATGCCACGATCACGGTGCTTTCGGTGCAGGGTGTGCGGCCACACAAATTGCGCATCAGGCGAAACCCTGCGCTTGAACTAGAAGTATCGACGCGGCCCGCGAATGGAGAAGCGATCCATGGCCCAACCTGACTACGCGACTTTGATGGACGCCGCGCTGCGAGCCCGCGACCACGCCTACGTTCCCTATTCGAGGTTCGCAGTCGGGGCAGCAGTGCTAACCGCCAATGGCACAATATTCCCTGGCAGTAATATCGAGAATGCGGCCTACCCGATGACGATCTGCGCCGAGCGTGTGGCGCTTTTTAGCGCTTACGCCGTCGGCGCAGCCGATATTGTCGCGCTCGCCGTCGTCACCGATACCGCCGAGGTCGCTAGCCCCTGCGGTGCCTGTCGCCAGGTGATCAACGAGTTAGCGCCCAACGCGCAGATCGTGCTCTTCAACCTACGCGGCGCACAGCAACTCACCACCATTCAGGCCTTGCTGCCGCACGGTTTCGGGCCAGCGCAGTTGAAAGAATAAGTATAGCCAAAGAAGAAGGGCGTGTCGCAGTGCGACACGCCCTTCTTCTTTGGTTGGCACCTTAGAACACCCAGAGGAACCCACCTACCGTTGCTACCTTTCGGTCCTGGCGGGGTTCGGCAAGTATCTGCCGTTCCTCGGTGCCGCTATCATTATACGCAGAATAGCAAAAAATTCAACTTTTCCCGGCACATTCATTAAGAGTTCTTTTCCTCATGTTTAATATTTGAATAAGTGGATGAAGAATCTAGTTAACGTCATAGGGATGTTGAGAGCGGGGATAACTATAGAACAAAGCATCAGAGCCGCCAAAATCGCTGTCGATGGTTTGTGGACAAAAATACACTTCTCCACATGCGGGCTTTTGATGCAAAACTACCCCCAAACTTGCACACAGACAATCCACGCTTTTACACAGACTTATCCACAATAGCCTTGAGTTATCCACAATATTACGGCACTTATCCACATTGCGCTATGATTGGTGTAGGAAAAGACAAAGGCCACCCAGACGGGCGGCCTTTGTCTCTGTGTTCGAAGAGCGACTTACGAAGCTTCGCCGCCTTTGGCAGGATCATCGAGATCGAGCGTGTTGATAAAATTGCGAAAGATCGACATCGAGTCATCGCTCGGCTCGTTTTCCGGCTCACTTTCCTGTGTGATCTGAGGCTCTTGCGTCATCTGCTCATCATCATCAAAGAAGACACCAGCTTGATCGAGCACATGCGCTGCGACAAAAATCGATACGTCGGTACGTACAGCGAGCGCGATTGCATCGCTTGGGCGCGCATCGATTTCCACAGTGCGGCCCTGCTGGTCGACAACGATACGTGCGTAGTAGGTGCTCTCTTGAATGTCGTTGACCAGAATATGGCTGATCTGGCCACCCATCTCCTGCACCGTCGATTTGAGCAGATCGTGCGTTAGCGGGCGTGGTGGCTCGTGGCCCTGGATCGCCATCGCGATCGCATCGGCTTCGAAAGGGCCGATCCAGATCGGCAAATAGCGCCGACTATCTGTTTCGCGCAGCACGACGACGCGATGTTGCGTCAGCAAGCTGACACGGATGCTGTCTACAACTACACGTATCATGAGCGGCCTTTCTGGGGTGTGCCAAACGGGTGACACGTACTCGCCAACGGGCAGGCTTAAAATTCTGCTATCCCCAGTATCTTAACACGTTGCTAACAGGTACGTCAAGGTTGGGTGGTGCGTGCCCCGCTGCATCAGAGCGCGTTGCGTTGACAAAAGAACATGGCCGTAGTATGCTCTGCGACGCGCTCTGGTGTAGAGTACACTACGTGGTGTGTGACATCTTGCCGAGCAATGAAGTGTGTTTCACGCGCCACCGACCAGCGCATATGATTTGTATTTTGTGCATGCTTTGCGGTTTAGTTTGCTTCTATGGTGCGTAAAACTGTATCACAGCGAAGGCGAGCCGCGCGTGCTCACCTAATATGGCTCCTCGCAGAGCCGCAAGGGGTGGCTATTCCGTCGCCCGATGTGGCGCTGTCTTCTGCGGTATCACCTGATTTTGCAGCGCGTGCTCGGGTAGCGCTGCGTGTGGTCAGATCACGCTGGTTAGTGCATAGCCTGGTTACACTGCTCGCGCTCGCGGTCGTCGTGCTGGATAACATGCCCCCGCCGTCACCACGGTTCGCTGCCGCTAGCGCGGTGGTGGCACCCCGCAACGACGCTTCTCAAACGCTCACGTTTGTCGCCGCACCGCGCGCGCCCGCTGTCGCTGCGCTGATTGCGCCCGTCCCCCTTGCTCCGGCGCTTCAAACGCCGCGCCCGCTCAACGATCTCTTCTTGTACCACCGTGTTGCCGCTGGCGAAACGCTCACTTCGATCGCCGCGTACTACGCAGCCGATCTTGCGACACTTGTCAGTGTGAACCGTCTTGAGAACGGCGATGTGTTAATGGTCGACCAGGATCTACGCATTCCGCGCTTTCGCGGTGCGAGCCATGTGGTTGCGGTCGACGAGCAGCTAGTCGATATTGCGCAACGTTTCGATCTTTCCATCGATTTGATCCGCAGCCTACCCGCCAATCGGTTGAGCGTAGAGCGGCCGCTTCTCGTCGGCGAAGAGCTGATTCTGCCTGGTGCGACGCCGAGCCTGGGCGCAGAGACGCTGGCCGCTCTCGCAGAGCGCACCGCGCAACCAGCAGGTCTGGTGCGCGAGAACGAGACCAACCTGCGC
>JAAUTF010000475.1 GCA_012031775.1 Candidatus Altimarinota bacterium
ATGCCGATCCAGGTTGTGGTGCAAGAGCCTGAAGGTGTCTGCAGACGGATGCTGTGATCAGGGTGTGCTGTCGAGGACGTCGTCGAGGGAGGCGGCCGAGAGAAGGCGCTCGACCCAGTGGGTGAGCCGGTCGGTATCTGCGTTCTGGATACGCGTCATGGCGTCCTCGGACAAGGAGCCGAAGCGCTGGGTGAGCAGCTTGACCAGGAGCGCGCGCAGGGTCGCGCCGGCCTCCTTCACACCCTTGTTGTAGTAGTAGCGAGCCACATGGGCATCGAGGGAATTGCCTTCGAAATGCATGAGAGCCTCCAGGGGGCGCTGCACGTCATCGCTGATGAGCGCCTCCACAACAGAAAAGTAAAGCACGCGAAGCTCGCTGTCTAGCATGGGACAGGCTGCCGCAAGTGCGGCATGTAGAGCGTGCTCGCCGCCGGGGGTGCGGCAGTGCACCAGGGCCGAGAGCAGGGTGAGCTCAGGCATGGCCCGGGCCTGCGCGAGCTCGGTGATGCGCTGACTCCCAGTAGCTCGGCGATTGTGGCGCTCGTGGAGCACACATGGGTCGATGAGTTTAAGGATGCACTGGCAGTTGCCGGCGGCAATATGATGGTCAGCACGCTGACAGCCGATGTTGCCGAGCAACTCGCCGCCGGCCGCGATGTGGCGTATTCGGCGATCGGCGGCGGCGGTGGCCTGATCGCAGCCTCGCGCACCACTTTTGAGGATGTAAAAGATGCGGCTGCCGATACCGCCCAATCGGTGGCGACCACCGTTGATAACGCCGTCGATACGGCAAAGATACCGCTGCCGATACCGCCCAATCGGTGGCGACCACCGTTGATAACGCCGTCGATAGCGCTAAAGACGCCGCTAGTGATGCCGCAGATGCCGCAGGCGATGCGGCCAAGAAAGCCGGTGATGTAGTCGCCGATAAAGTCGATGAGGCGAAGGATGCCGCTGGTGATGCAGCGGATGCAGTGAAGAAGGCGACCTCGTAGCGCTATGAGAACCGAGAACTGAGAACCAAGAACCAGATGACTCGGTTCTCAGTTCTCGGTTCTTACCCCGCCCGCAATTCCATCTGCCGCACATCCTCGCGCAGTGACTCAGCATCCCAGCCTTCGTCGCGCTCGATACCGCCTTGCTGGCGGTCGGCCAGCAGCACACGTTCGAGCTCGGCGATGCGCTGGCGTGCGGCGTTTAAGTAGTTCGCCTGATCGCTGCGTTGTGCGGTCAGCTCGTGTAAGGCGCGCTCGTCGTGGCGATAGAAGATCTGCGCCGCGCGCTGCGCCGCATAGGCGCGAAAGCCGAGCAGGCCCAGCGCGTCGCTGCCCATACGCAACGAGGTATCAAGCCCTTCGCGATAGACGTGTTCTACGCCGGAGGCCAGCAGTTCGTGGGCGTCTGTCCAGTCGAAGGCGCGCGCCAGGATCTTCAGGTTGGGGAAGTGATTTTTGGCGGTGTGTACGAGTTCGAGCGTGCGCTCCGGTGTATCGAGCGCCAGCACCAGCAGGCGCGCGCGTGCGGCACCGGCGGCATTAAGCAGATCGAGCCGCGAAGCATCGCCGTAATAGACCGTCAGGCCCATGCGGCGCAACAGATCGACACGGTCGGAGTCGTTCTCCAGCACCGTCGTCGCCACACCGTTCGCGCGCAGCAAGCGCCCCACCGCCGAGCCGAACGCACCGAAGCCGGCGATGATCACCGGCGTATCCTCATTCATAGCATCGGCTGCACGCTCAACCTGCTCGCGCGTGCCAAAACGCGGCTGCACAACGCGCTCGTTGAGCAGCATCAGCAGCGGGGTGAAGGCCATCGAGAGCGCCACGACCGCCACCAGTGGATCGGCCACTTCTGCCGAGAGCACATTCTCTTGGCCAGCAAACGAGAGCAGCACAAAGGCGAACTCGCCGACTTGAGCCAGCGCAAAGGCGAAGAGCGCCGACTGGTCGAGGCCGAGGCGGAAGAGTCGCGCCAATGTAAAAAGGATGAGCGCTTTGACCACGATCAAGCCAAGCACCAGGCCGACGATCAGCAGCGGCTCGCGCAGGATCAGCCCGAAATCGATTGACGCGCCAACAGCAATAAAAAACAGGCCCAGCAGCAGGCCCTTAAACGGCTCGATGTCGCTCTCCAACTCGTGGCGGTACTCGCTGTTCGCCAGCACCACACCGGCCAGGAAGGTGCCGAGCGCTGGGCTGAGGCCGACGAATTGCATCAGTAGCGCAATGCCAATGACGAGCAGCAGCGCGGTGGCGGTGAACAACTCGCGCAGGCGTGTTTGCGCGATAGTTCGCAGAATAGGGCGCAATAGAAGCGCCCGGCGAGCACAATCGTCGCTACGGCTGCCAGCACCGCCAGCGTTTGCGCCCAGGGTGGCAGCCCGGCAACTAGGGTTGTGCTGGCGTGATCAGCGCTGCCTTCGGCACTATGCGCCACCCCGGCGGCCAGCAGCGGAAAGATCGCCAGCATGGGGATCACAGCAATGTCTTGAAAGAGCAATACCGAAAACGTGCTCTGCCCGCCCGCAGTCTTCAGCAAACCCTTCTCGTTTAAGATCTGTAGTACGATCGCGGTTGAGGAGAGCGAAAGGATCATGCCGATCGCCAGCGCCGCCTGCCAGGGTTGGCCGAGCGCAAAGGCGATCACCGCGAAAATAAGCGTTGTCAGCAGCACCTGTGCGCCACCGAGGCCGATGATCGGTATGCGCAGCCGCCAGAGCAGCGAGGGCTCTAGCTCCAGGCCGACAACAAAAAGCATCATCACTACGCCGAACTCGGCGAAGTGCATCACGTCTTCGCCCTCCTCACCAACAAGCCCAAGCACAAAGGGGCCGATGATGATACCGGCGATCAGGTAGCCAAGCACCGAGCCGAGGCCGAGCCGATTGGCAAGCGGCACAGCGACGACGGCGGCTAGCAAGTAGACGAAGGCCTGGGCCAGAAAACTCTCGCTGCTCACAAGGCCACCTCCGGCTTTAGCACCGCATCTAAATCATCGTTTAAACGCTCATAGCGCCGCGCCGCATGTAGATCGAGACGATCATCGCGCAAAGCAAGCAGCACATAGCGATAGGTTTCCGCCGTCTGCAAGAGCATGGGCCCCTCCAGGCGATGAGCACCGTGCAGCACAAAAGGCGGCAGGTATTCCATACGGCAGAGCACAGCGGTCTGCTCGATCGGGCGCAGATACTCGCGGATGGTGAAGCGGCTGAGGCCATCTGGCGTGTAGGCCTCAGCGCGGCCACCACTCGTCACCACGCTGAGAAACTTCTTGCCCTCTAAGGCACGGCCATTCGAGCCATAAGCCCAGCCGTGCTCCAGCACCAGATCCTCCCACTGCTTAACTAGCGCCGGTGTGCTGTACCAGTAGAGCGGGTGCTGCAATACGATCAGGTCGTGCGCCAACAATAGCTCCTGTTCACGCTGCACATCGATATCGAAGCGCGGGTAGTGCTCGTACAAATCGTGAAACGTGATGCCGGGCAGCTTGTCCAGCCCCTTGATCAGCTGACGATGCACACGCGACTTCTCTAGCGCAGGGTGAGCGAAGAGGAGGAGAATTTGCATAGATCCCTTCTTATGTAAAGTTTGTTAGGAGTTGTGTCGTCGTGCGTGGCGTCGCCGCGCACGACGACACAACCTTCTTCACAAGCCGTTTAGGAATGCTATTCCTTTCGCAGATTCCGCACCTCCCACAGGGCTTCAAGCGCCTGGGAGACGATAGCGACAAATTTCACGAAGTGCGCTTCTTCGTCGATCGCGTCGGGGTCAGTAATCAGCGGGTTGCGTGTTGCACCCACTGCGGTGTTGTCATAGACATTCCAGCGTGTTGGTTCTTCAGCCATCGGCCCTTGCTCCTTTGTAGCAGGAGTATCCTTCCACGGATCAGCGCGGCACACGGAAGCAAGGGCACAATGTGCAGCAATGCTCGCGCCGACCTTCTGATTCCTGACTCCTGAATTCTTATCAATAGTACCTTGCTTTTGCACAGCGGGAAAGCTAGCAGAATGAGGGGGCAGTCTAGCTAAACCAGAACCAGAGTTGCAGCGCTGTGATGCCGATGCCGATCAACGCGCCGACCACGACCTGGGCGACGGTATGGCGCTGGAGGATGACACGTGCCGCGCCGACAATTGGTACCAGGAGCAACAGCGGTAGCACCGGAGCGCCAAACTGAAACCAGAGCGCAGTGAGTGGGCCAGCAGTAGCCGTGGTATGCACGCTGACCTTCCACCAGTATGTAATCAGCGCTACAAGCAGTGTATTCGTGGCATAACAAAACATAAGCCCTTGCACAAGCGGGGGGGCTTCAAGCCAGCGCAAGGCGACAAAGCCAAGGCCGTAACACACAGTACCGGCGATCATCGGCAGCAGACGCTGGCGACGCTCGGGGATGTCAAGCGAATCGATCGCACCACGACGCTGCAGCCAGAGAAATAAGAGCAGCAGGAGCAGCACTGAGAAGAAGATTGCTGTTGCGAGCAAGAGCCAGCGTTGTGCCAAACTCAGGCTCGCATCGAAACTAATAAGCAGCACAAAGCCTAACACGGGCATAATAAGTGGGTGAAAGACAGCCGAGACAAGTTCGGCAAACTGCTTAACATTCATGCGCGTCTTTCTGGTACCATAGACTTGAATAGAACTGAGAACCGAGAACCAAGAACCAAGAACTGAGAACCGCCCTGAATGCGCCTGTAAGAGCACTTTAACTTTAATCTGCAATCTACAATGAACATCGAATATCTGCAACGCATTCTCACCAGCCGCGTCTACGATGTCGCCGTGGAAACGCCGCTGCAAGCCGCACCGCGCCTGAGCACCCGGATGGGCAACGAGGTCTTGTTTAAGCGCGAGGATCTGCAGCCGATCTTTTCGTTCAAGCTGCGCGGTGCCTACAACCGGATGGCCCATCTTTCTACCGAAGAGCGCAGCCACGGTGTGATCACAGCTTCGGCAGGCAATCATGCGCAAGGCGTGGCTTTCTCCGGCCAGCACCTCGGCATTCACACCGTAATTGTGATGCCCGTCACGACGCCGGAGATCAAGGTGAACGCCTGCCGCGCACGCGGTGCCGAGGTGGTATTGCACGGCGATAGCTACAGCGACGCCGAGGCGCACGCCTATGCGTTACAGGGCGATTCG
>JAAUTF010000476.1 GCA_012031775.1 Candidatus Altimarinota bacterium
TTTCCGGCCGCACGAACACCTGCGCCTCGGCCCCCGGCGCAAGGCCATGCGGATTGAGCGCGGAGACCACGCCTTCGGGCGTTTCGACGCTGATCTCCCCGCCCTCCGCGCGCTGCACCTTGCCGGCGAAGAGATTGTTTTCGCCGACGAAGGTCGCAACGAACGCCGAAGCGGGCGAATCGTAGATTTCCTGCGAGGTGCCGACCTGTTCGATCGAGCCGCGCGACATCACCGCGACGCGGTCCGACATCGTCAGCGCCTCGCCCTGATCATGCGTGATGTAGATGAAGGTGACGCCCGTGCGCCGCTGGATCGCGCGCAATTCGGCTCGCATGTGCTGGCGCAGCTTGAGATCGAGCGCCGAAAGCGGCTCGTCGAGCAGCATCACCTTGGGCTCGACCGCCAGCGCGCGCGCGATCGCCAGCTGTGGCATGGGGCTCATCCTCGACTTTGTGCCAAACCACGTCGCCCCCGACCACCCGTGGGTCACCGAGCACCCCGAGTATTTTATCCAGGGCAGCGCCGAGGATCTCGCGCGCGACCCGGCCAGTTACATCGCAGCGGGCGCATATGTCATCGCCTGCGGCAAAGATCCCTATTTCCCAGCCTGGCCCGATGTTGTGCAGTTGAACGTCTTTGACCTTGGCCTGCGCGCGACGATCATCGCCACCGTGAGCGACATCGCCAGCCAGTGCGACGGCATGCGCTGTGATATGGCGATGCTGGTGAATACTACGATCTTTCAGCGCACCTGGGGCGAGCGCGCCGGTACAGCGCCGCCGACCGAGTATTGGTACGATGTGATCGGGAGCGTCAAAACGATCTATCCTCAGGTGCGTTTTATCGCCGAAGTCTACTGGGATATGGAATGGGAACTCCAGCAACTAGGCTTCGATTTCTGCTACGATAAGCGACTCTACGATCGGCTGGAACACGAGAGCGCCAGCAGTGTACGTGGTCACCTGCTGGCCGACAGCGCTTATCAGGAGAAGCTGCTGCGTTTTGTCGAGAATCACGACGAGCCGCGCACCGTGGTGGCTTTCCCCGGTGCGAAGGGCCGCGTGGCGGCTGTGGCCAGCCTGACGCTGCCCGGCGGAAAGCTCGTGTATCACGGTCAGTTCGAGGGCCGCAGCGTCCGCCCACCGGTGTTTCTGCGCCGCCAGCCGACCGAGACAGCCGACCGCGCACTCCTCGAGTTCTACCAACGTCTGCTGCCAGCATTGCGTCTTCCCGCCCTACGCGCAGGCAGTTGGTCGCTCTGTGAAGACCGCGGCTGGCCGGACAACCCGAGCCATGAACACCTCGTCGCATGGTGCTGGCGGCACGAAACGCAACGCGTGCTGGTGGTGGTTAATCTGAGCGACAGTGCGGCACAGGCTCTGGTGATGCTGCCCTGGCCGGATCTGGCCGATCAGAGCTGGAATCTGCACGATCTGCTCGGCGATACACAGCTCCAACGCGATGGCAACATGCTGCTACAGGAGGGGCTCTATGTAGCCCTGGGCGCATGGGGCTATCACCTGTTTACGCTCACGCCGTAGTACATAACATGCTGCTTCTGCATCTTGCAGTATAATGCTGATGTACGCCCTCGCCCATCGCCCGCGCTGCAGCCCTACTTTCCCCTTGTGCCAATGTCCAGCGAGCATGGATGTCTGTGTGACGCTCAAACAGCAAAGCTGCCAGCGCGCCACCTACCAAAGGAGAGAAGGAATGGCTTCGCTACTCGAGTCGTTAGGTCAGTTTGCCACACCAGATATGCTCGCCCAAGCCGGCAAGATGCTCGGCATCGACGATGCGACGATGAAACAGGGCCTCGATGTCGCCGGACCGCTGCTGCTCGGTGCTACGAGCCGCAAGGCGACCGCGCCCGAGGGAGCACAAGTATTGCTGGAAGGCTTGAGCCGACCCAGCGAGGCCAATCTGCTCGACCAACTGACGCAAGGTGACATTGGCGGCGCGCTCCGCGGGCTGATGCATACCAACCCGCTCGGCAACACCGCTGGTGATGGCATCGTCAATAATCTGATGGGCCAGGGTCAGCGCGCAGTAGCGCAGTTTGTGCAAGATGCGTACGGCTTCGACATCGCGCCGATCCTCGGCCTGGCTGCGCCCTTCGTCACCGGGCTGCTGGCTCAACAGGTGAAGAACAACAACCTCGACGCTAACGGCCTTACTAGCCTCCTCAAAAGCGAGAGCGAAGGCTTCGCCGCCAGCAACAGTGAACTAGCCGGGGTTGTTGCGGGCGCACTCGACGCGGGCGAAAAGGTAGTCGCCGAGGCCGAGGCGCTTAAGGGCCGCTTCACGCCCAGCGAGTGGCAGAGCTTGCTCGATGCGCCAGTGCTGGCAGCAGGCGCGGTGATGTTCGCCGCGCCGAGCGGGCCGATCGGTATGACGCAAGAGCTGATGGCGATGAGCAAGGTTATCATCGACGGTGCCAGGGGAGCTGCGCCAGCCTCGCTGCTCGATAGCATCGGCACCACCCTGCGCGAGCGCTCGGAGAACGTGCTGAACGGTGCCCAGCCCGATGACCTTAAGGCGCTGCTCGACATCTCGGCCAAGGGCGGCGCGCTAGAGGGCGTGCGCAAAGCGGCGACTCTTGCTGCCGACAAAGACGCAGCGGCGCGACAACATACACGCAGTTTCTCTACAACATCGCGCACACCACGGCAAAGGCGGCGCGTGAGGGCGGTTTCCTCGGCATTGGCGCGAAGGAGATCAGCGAAAAAGAGCAGGCCGTGCTGACCGAGCTTGCCACCATCCTCGGCGTCAGCGCGTAACATTGCGGCTTCGCCGTGAAGGGCACGCAGGCACGAAAGCACAAAGTGCGGCTTCGTGCTCTTTGTGTCCTACGTGGCAAATAGGTGTGGCACTATACCCCGTGGAGTCTTGGCATGCTGGCCCGCGTGAAGCATCGGCTTTCGCCCCTTGCGCAACCTGTTCGTCTGCTGCAGAACTACCCGCGTCGCACGCTGCGCGCCGATGTTATGGCGGGTGCAACGGTTGGTATCGTGTTGCTGCCACAGGCATTAGCCTTCTCGCTGCTGGCCGGGTTGCCGCCTGAGATGGGCCTCTACTCGGCAATTATGGCTGCTATTGTCGGCGCGCTCTGGGGCTCGTCGAGCCATCTGCACAGCGGTCCGACCAATACCGCAGCGATCCTCACGCTCTCGGTACTTCTGCCGATCGCCGCGCCCGGTAGCCCCGAGTTCGTCGCTGCCGCCGGCCTTGTCGCGGTTATGGCGGGTGTTATGCGCCTGCTGATGGGCCTCGCTGGCCTGGGCATGCTCGTCAACTTCGTCTCCGACTCGGTCGCTGTCGGCTTTACCGCCGGCGCTGGCCTGCTGATCATCTCGAACCAGATCGAGCCTATTTTACGCCTCGACCTGCCGGGCGACGGTGGGTTGCTCAGCACCTTGCTCGGTACAGCTACCCTCGCCAGTAACGCGCACCTGCCCTCGCTGATCCTTGGGTTGGCGACGATGGCGCTGCTGCTTGTGCTGCCCCGCCTTACACCGAAGCTGCCCGCCGTGCTGCTCGCCGTTGTTGCGGTAAGTATCGTGGCCTGGGGGCTGAGTTTGGAGCGCAGCGGTGTCGCGGTGCTCGGGCCGCTGCCGCAAACTCTGCCGCCGCTAGCACAATTACCGCTGCTCGATCTCGATCTGATCGGCCAACTCGCCAACGGCGCGCTCGCCCTTGCATTGATCGGCCTGGTCGAGGCCATGGCTATTGCGCGCGCAGTGGCCAGCCACTCGCGGCAACGCCTCGACAGCAACCAGGAGTTCGTCGGCCAGGGGCTGGCCAATATCGCCGCCGGGCTTTTTTCCGGTTATCCCTGCTCGGGTTCCTTCAACCGCTCGGCGCTCAGCTACCAGAGCGGCGCACAGAGCGCGCTCGGTAATGTCTTCTCCGGCCTCTTTGTCGCCGCCGCCATATTTCTGCTCGGCCCGCTGATCGCGCACCTGCCGCGCGCCGTACTCGCCGGTGCGCTCGTCATCACTGCCTACAGCATGGTCGACATCAAAAGCATGCGCCGCATCTGGCGCGGCTCGCGCAACGACGCTGCGATTATGGCTGTCACGCTGCTAGCCACGTTGCTGTTGCCGCTGCAGTTCGCAGTCTTGATCGGCGTGTTGATGAGCCTTGGCGCGTATCTGCTGCGCACTAGCGCGCCGCGTGTGCAGCTCGTGCTGCCTGACGACGAGTTTCGTCACTGGGTTGCCCGGCCAGAGAAACCGGCCTGCCCCGAACTCGCCGTCGTCGAGGTGATGGGCGATCTCTACTTCGGCGCGGTCAACTATGTCGAGGAGCGGATCTACGATATTTTGAACGCTCAACCGCAGCAGCGCTTCCTGCTCCTGCGTATGCATAGCGTCAATCAGATCGACTACACCGGCATCCGCGCGCTGGAGAATATTATGCGCTTTTGCCGCGAGCGCGGCGGCGACCTGTACTTCATCCGCATGCGCGAGCCAGTGTGGGAGCGCATGCGCGCTACGGGGTTTGCCGATGCGCTCGGCCAAGACCATTTCCTCGACGAAGACACGGCAATAAGCTTTCTTTTTCATCGCAAGATCGATCCGGCCGTTTGCATCTATGAATGCGAGGTGCGCGCCTGGCACGAGTGCCAGAACCTGCCCAAACGCAGCGCACCGATCAATGGCCTGATACCGCTGAGCAGCGTGCGCCAACCGCCGAGCACGCCTGTGATCAGCGCCGCCGCGCTCTGGCAGGAGCTGCGCGGTCAGGCACCGCCGCTGGTGATCGATGTACGCGAGCCGCGCGAGTTCCGCCAGGGCCACATCCCCAATGCGCTGCTGATGCCGCTGCCCGAACTGCTCACCGGCGATGCGACAGCGCCAATCGACCGGCCGCTCGTGCTCGTCTGCCGCAGTGGGCGGCGCAGCAGCCGCGCCGCAGCCCACCTCGCCCAACACGGCTACACCGATCTACGCATCCTCAACGGCGGCATGCTTGCCTGGGAAGCTGCCCATCTTTTAGAGGCGGTGGAGACGTGAGTGGGCGAGCACAGAACCGAGAGCGCAGAGCTGAGAACCAAGGAACCAAGGAACCAAGGAACCAAGGAACCAAGGAACCAAGGAACCAAGAACTGAGAGCCGAGAGCACAGAGCT
>JAAUTF010000477.1 GCA_012031775.1 Candidatus Altimarinota bacterium
TGGCGTTGCTGTAGCAGAAGCCGGTTGGGTGCTGGGCGCGCTCGTGGTGGCCGCCGCTGTTGTCTCTGAGCCCGCACCGCTGAGTTGGGGCCATAGCAACCAGCCGAACAGCGCCAGCGACGCCAAAACGCCGATCAGCGACCAGGGAACGCGTTGTGGCGGCGCGGCCGGCCCTGCTCCGGCCCGTCGTAAGCGACGACGTGTTGTGTCATAGCCACGGCGATAGTAGTAGTAGTGCTGGTAGTAGAAGGGTTAAGATCGTCGCTCTCAGCATCGCGCGCTCCGCGCTCGAACATATCGTTGCCGCTCTGCATGGCCACCCATTTTCAACTGATCACCAGATCATCGCGGCCCATATCGCGCAGCAGCGCTGGATACATCGCATACATCGGCTCGACAGCTGGCAGAAGCTTCAAGATCTTTGGTATCGGCCCTTTGGCAATGATCTGCCGCCGCGTGAGCGCCGCCATAAGGTTGACTTTACCATGCCAGAACTGATGCGCCACATCTGCCTTCATACTCATCTCGATATCAGGTTTTAGCCCGGTTTCGTCGCCCCAGAGCACGTCGAAGAGCGCGCCCGGCTGTGTCGGCGGCGAGGCGGCATTGATCGTCACAATTCCGCGTGGCTCATCATAACGAAACTGGATCACAAGCTTCGAGTCGCGGATCTTCGTGGCCACGGCTGGGTCGCATTTTGCCCGATCGTAGAGCGCACCCACGTAATAGCGCAGCTCTGCTTCATCTTTGAATATAGCCATTGTGAGCATCCTCCATAAAGCGCTGTGCGATTATACGGCGCGCTGCACCGGGCGTCAAGGTGTAGCTGTTGTGGCGCTGTTGCTTGGCTGCGGCATCGCCAAGCAGCGGTTACAGCATGCCCAGCGATGATTTACGTTTATGCAAACTGCTCACCCGCCGCATCACGTTGCCCGCGCAGCCATTCGGTGCCGCTCATCGGGCGTTTGCCGGCAGGTTGCACCTCGCGCAGTTCCAGCAGGCCGCTCCCGCTCGTCACCAACGCCCGTCTGTCATCAACGATGAGCATCCCCGGTGCTGCCGACATCTCCGCCGTTACCACAGCGGCGCTCAAGACACGCAGTGCTTCGCCACGCCACTGCGTGCTTGCCCCCGGCCAGGGATCGTAGGCCCGTGTCATACGCTCGATAACCAGCGCCGGGAGCGACCAGTCGATCAGGCCATCTTCTTTCTTCAACAGCCGCGTCACCGTCGCCTGGCTCGCATCCTGTGGCTGCGGCACAACCACGCCTTCAGCATACAATGGCAGAGTCCTGGCCAGTATATCGGCACCAAGCCGAAACAGTTCGTCGGTCAACGTGCCCGCCCGTGCCTGCGGTGCGAGCGTCACAACAACTTGCGCTAATAGCGGCCCGCTATCCATGCCTGCATCGAGCTTCATCAGGCTCACACCCGTTTCACGGTCGCCAGCCAAGATCGCCCCCGCTACCGGCGTTGGGCCACGATGCAATGGCAACAGCGAAGGATGAATGTTCAGGTAGCCCAGCGGTGGGATCGCGAGCACCGCTTTGCGTAGTATCTCGCCGTAGGCGCCACAATGCCTACATCCGGCGCAAGCGCCGTCAGCTGTGCAACAACGTGTGGATCGCGCAAGGTAGGTGGCTGAATAATTGGCAGGCCTAGCGCCGCAGCGGCGGCTTTCACCGGCGGGGCGGTCAATAGGCGCTGACGCCCGGCCGGACGATCGGGCTGCGTCACAACCGCGACGATTTCGTGGCCTGCTCGCGCCAATGCTTCAAGCGGATAGACCGCAAAACTTGGACTCCCCATATACACAATTCGCATGTATGTTTATCTCACTTTTCCAATACAGTCACCACAAGAAGCTCGTCAGGTACCAGTTTTTCACCCTCGCTTCCTGGTTCTAGCGCTATGAATACCGCATCTACCGCATACTATCGCGGTATGGTTGCGATCGTGCTGTTTGCTATAGTATAATGCATCGGCAATTTCCAGGTTGTTTGCTGAACTGAGTCAGCCTAATCTATGATGCAGGGTAGTGAGGCTTCGATGCACGCGCTCCTCTTCGATGGCACCCTTCGTCTTACCAGGGATTATCCCCAGCCCGCCCTCATGGCAGGCGAAGCGCTTATCCGCCCGCATCTCATCGGTATCTGCAACACCGATATTGAGATCACGCGTGGTTATATGCACTTTCACGGTGTGCTCGGTCACGAGTTCGTCGGCACCGTCGTCGCCTGTGCCGATGAAGCGTGGATCGGCAAACGTGTTGTTGGCGAGATCAACGCCGCCTGCTTGCGCTGTACAGCATGTCAACGCGGTGATTTCCCCCATTGCCCCGAGCGTACCACGCTCGGTATCGATCGCCGCGATGGCGTAATGGCTGAGCTTTTTAGCCTGCCGATCAGCTGTTTGCACGAAGTGCCATCGTCGGTCGACGATGACGCCGCCGTTTTTGTTGAGCCACTCGCCGCAGCGCTTGAGATCGTCGAGCGTTGCCATATCCGCCCTACCGAACGCGTCGCGGTTGTTGGCGATGGTAAACTTGGCGCGATGATCGTCCAGGTTTTGCGCCTCACTGGCTGCGATCTCGCGCTGATCGGGCGTCATCCTGAGCGCTGGTCGCTCTTCCAACAGCAGGGCATACCCTGTCTTGCTCCTGCTGACGCAAACGCTCCCTATGATGTTGTGGTCGATTGTACGGGGCAGGCATCAGGCTTAAAAACTGCGCGCGCGTTTGTCCGCCCCCGCGGGCGGCTGGTGCTCAAAAGCACCTACCACGGTGACTCAGCCCTCAACCTGAGCATGCTCGTTGTGGACGAAGTCGAGCTCATCGGATCACGCTGTGGGCCTTTTGCTGCAGCCCTCAGGCTTCTCGAGCGGCGCTTGATCGAAACGCAACCGCTCATAAGCGCACGTTATGCTCTCCACGACGGTATCGCCGCCTTTGCAGCCGCTACCGGGCAACTTAAAGTACTCATGGCTGTGGCCTAACCCATATGTCCGTTCGCTGCCAACGCGCGTCAGACCATGTCTCGTCTGGGCAGCAGCGCGTCTCATGCATGGATACGGTGTGACAAGCAAAACTATCCTGATCGCCGACGACGATCCCGCGATCCGGCATCTGCTTTCGCTTATGCTGAGCAGCAGTGGCTACGACGTGCTGGTCGCCGAGAACGGCTATCAACTGATTCAGTTGGCTCAAGACGAGATGCCCGACTTGCTGCTCGTCGACCTGATGATGCCGCATCTTGACGGCTATGAGGCGATTCGTCAGCTACGTAACGATACCCGCACTGCGCACATCCCGATGATCATTTTAACCGCCAAGTCGACCCCGAACGATGTGGTGACGGGTTTTGAGAGCGGTGCCGACGATTTTATCTCTAAACCGTTCAACTCCGCTGAGCTGCTGGCGCGTATCAAGGGCCACCTGCGCCGCGCCGCACAACGCCCAGTCCATAACCCGCTGACAGGTTTGGCTGGCAACATTCTGCTCACCGAGGAGATCCGCTATCGTATCAGGCGCGATGAGCCCTTCGCCCTGCTCTATGTCGATCTCAACAATTTTAAGGCTTTCAACGATACCTATGGGTTTGCCCGCGGCGACCAAGTGTTGCGCCTGGTTGCCGATGTGCTGCTCGATGCTGTAACCGCGTTACGTGGCGAGCGCGATTTTATCGGCCATATCGGCGGCGATGATTTTGCTATTCTCACGACGCCCGATCGTGTCGATTTGCTTTGCGGCACGATTATCGATCGCTTTGACACACGGGTGCGCCAGCTCTACGACGCAGCTGATCTCGCACGTGGCTATCTTAGCGGCATCGACCGTCATGGCGTTGCGCGGCGCTTCCCAATCACCTCGATCGCGATTGGCGGCGTCACCAATCGCACGCGCTCCTTCGAGGCCGCCGAAGAGATTAGCCGGATCGCTGCTGAGATGAAGCAATTCGCTAAAAACTTTCCCGGCAGCGCTTATGCGATCGACGCGCGTGCCGCCGATGCGCAACTGCCCGCTGCCGAACGGCGTGGGGCGCACAAGTGAAACAGCACTCATCCTTAGTGCTAATACACAGTTTTGCGATCACCTCGCGCTCCGCCTGCGCGCCGAGGGGCTGCGTGTGTGGGCCGCTCCCTCATTGCTCGCTGCAAATAGCCAACTTGCCCGCGGCCAGCAGCCGACGATCATCATCACCGATATGGTGCTCGATGACTCACTAGACGCCTTTGTGCGCAGCTTCCCGCTTCCCGCTCCGCCTCCCTTTATCCTTCTTCTTACGTCTGCGGCTGAGTTGAGCGCAAGCGATTTGAGCCACGGTGTAAGTGCTTTCTTCCGCCTTCCCCTCGAGGAAGATGAATTGATTCGCGCTATTCACCGCTTGCTATCCTCAAAAAATGTCTTACAATAATCAGCAGTTGATACGTTCTTGCTAACGTTGAGGAGTGAGCCATGGGCGAGTGGCAGCCGTTCCTACTAGCTGCTGTCGTGTTGATTGTGGGCGCTGTCGTTGTGCTGTGGTTCTTTCGGCGCCAGCGTCCGCTTCCGCCGCCGTCGGACGCTGACACCGAGCTGATTGATGCAACGGTTGAAGATGGCGTGGCCCGGCCGAGCGATCTTCCTACATCGCGACGCCGCCTGAATGCGCGCTGGCAAAACCTGAATGTCCTCCAGCGCGCGCTGGCGCTCGCATTGAGTATTGCTGCCCTGGCCGTCATTATCGGCTCGTCGTACCTGGCCTTGAGCAATAGCCAGCGCAGCGATTTTATCGTCGCCGTTGCCTCATTCACTGATTCGGGCGATGGTGGGACAGGCCGCCAGGTTGCCGACGATCTGGCGGAACTGTTGCGCAGCGAGAGCGGCGGTCGTTACACAGTCGAGCGTGTCGAGATCGCCCCGTCTGAGCCGCAGGCAGCGCTTACCGAAGCCAATCGCGCCACATCCGATCTGTTCATTTTTGGCACCGTTGCCGCTGGCGAAATGTTAGATAGCCCGTCGCTCAGCCCGCGCCTCATTTACACGCCGCGCGGCCCCTACGGCCCCAATGCCTGGGATGGCTACGTCGGGCGCTTCGCGATGCCACGCAGTTTTACCGTCAGCCCCCAGCCGATCAATGGCCAG
>JAAUTF010000478.1 GCA_012031775.1 Candidatus Altimarinota bacterium
CTGGTAAAGAAGGCTGAGGACACGACGTAGCGAACCGAACGAGCACCCCACACGCGCAAGCCGAGCATACTATTTCCCCAGAGAACGCACGCACCATGACACATACGGAACCGAGCGTACCCGCAACCTGTCGCTGCACCACCTTATCGGCTGTTGCACGCGGGCGACCACACACGACATTGCCCACATCATCAACGACATCTGATGACACGGGCCTGGCGGCGCAAATCCACCAGTGCTGGCACCCCTGCTCACTCAAAATGAGGCCGAACCTTCGACCGACCACATACATCGCACAGCTCACGCGTAGCTACGGCTAGCGTACTGCCGCGCCACAGCCACGTCTGTGCGACACAGTACGCCGTTGCGCCCTCGCAGCTTGGATACATCGAACATCGACGGGAACCGTTGTGAAAATTTGTACGAACAGCAGGGCGCGCGGTACGTGCTGGGTCACAAACGGGGTGTGCATAGTTATAGTTATGAATGATTGGATAAGCACGCAGTGAAAATCACACGACGCTTCGTGAACTGCGGCAAGTGTCATACACTTGTACCTCGTCTACCCTAGCAGCCCGGTTAACCAGCGGCAATGAGTAATAAGTACTACGACACATAGTACTTCGCTTGAACCCGGAGCCATGCGTGCCCTCTGGCGACATCACCTGTATAGAGCAGGGTACCCTTGAAGGCTCGGTTGCTCTGTTGCGCGCCCAAGTGAAGCGGCAGCAAACGCTGATCGAGCGAGTGCTGTCGAGTAAAACGTGCATGATCTCCTTATTGGACGAGGGCTTCTCAGAAGGCTACACGCCTGAATCAGTTATACAGCGCGCTTCGCTCAGCACCCTCATAGTCCTGCCCGCTCGATAGCGTCGCGCACATCATCGTCATCTGGCATCGTATAGATGCCAGTGGTACTCACACGCGCATGACCCATCGTGCGCTGCACCTCACTGAGATCGGCTCCCCGGCGCAGCATACGCCGTGCGAGGGAATGGCGGAGCGTATGCGGAGAGGCACGCTCGACGAGTACGGCCAGCTGGTGCAACTGCTCAGCCCGCGTTTGCCGCTGCTCTTTTGCCGCCGCTGCGCGCAGTTGCTGGCTGGCCCGCTCACGGAGCGCGGTCATCCGGTGCCGCACCGCCCGCGTGCTCATGCCAGGAAGCAGCGGATGTCCTGGCTGCGTGCGATCGCGCGCGACTAGCAGGGCTTCCCGTTCCTCGACACTCCCGATGGCTGGCATCCCCTGCGGGCAGCGTAGCTCGGTGAGATAGCGTCGGAGCACGCTTGCTGCATCGCGATGCAGCGGGATGCGGCGCGCGCCGCCGCCTTTGCCCCGCCGTACCGTCGATGGTGCTGCCTTCGAGATCCACGTCGCGGAGCTGCAGCGCACAGGCTTCGTGCGACCGGAGGCCAGCGTAGATCAAGAGCGCAAACAAGGCACCATCGCGCAGACGGATGGCCGGATCGGGATCGGACTGGACGGCACGTAGCACCATATCGACCGCATCGTCAGGAAGCGATCGTGGCCCGCCCACCGAGGTGGGCAGATCGCGGATGTGCCGCGCCGGGTGCTCGCGCAAGACCCCGGTAGCGACCAGCCAACCCGCAAAGGTGCGCAGCGATGACAGACCGCGATTGATCGTGCTCGCTTTGCGCTCGTCCACCTCTTGCCGATGGCGTATCCACGCAGTGATGTCGCGTACTTGGAGCTGCGCCCAATCGAGCGGTCGATCGTAGTGCTGCTCCCACCACTGCGCAAAGCCGGTGAGGTCTGCGCGAACGGCACGGCGCGACGGTGGTGTGGCGATCGTGGCAAGAAAGCGCTGTAAATGATCAGTCACAGAATACTCCTCATAGCCCAAGTGAAACGTTTGCACCTTATCGGCCACGAAATGATACCCGTTTTTCGGCATGCGTGCAACACCTTATCGGCCACGAAACCGGGGTATTGGCGCAGTTCGTGGCCGATAAGTGCCATTATCGGCCACGAACTGTCGTTATCGACGTGCGAATAATTCCGCCCCGGCGCGGCATTGTCCTCGATCCCAGGCGGACACGACAACGGCCCCCAGCGATTTCGCTGGGGGCCGTTGTCGTGTGATTGTTATGGCTGAAGCGCCACTGCCTCACAGTAGGCAGTTTTCGCACTAACAATAAGGGCTGCGTGCAAATCCTGCGGACACGCCGGGTCGAGCAGGCGAGCGAGCGCGCCGATGAGCCGCGTACATGTGCTGCACTCTGCGATGATAGCGGTCAGTTTCTCATACTCCTGACGATAGCGCGCGATGGCGGTGTGATCGACCGTGTTGTCGATCTGATCGGAGACAGCGTTGCGCAACCGACGTGCCGTTGCGGTGCGCTGGCGGAAGCTGGCGGCGAGTTGGGCAAGCTCAGCAGCACCCACGGCATATGCTGCTGCATCGATATGTTGGAGCGTGGTCGTGCAGACCTCAACGCCGTGTGCGGAGTCGGTGCTGCGCCCGAGCAGCGCTATGGTCTGGCACAATATCGTTCTGACGAACATGGTTGCATCGGTATGTGCGGACATGCAATGCCTCCTTTTAGAATGGAATGTACCCATCGTCAGCGTGGTCATTATCAGAGTCCGCATCTGGGTAGAACGGTGAGAACCCCAGTGCCTCAGCTTCCTCGTATGCGCCCTGCGCGGTCTGGTGCCAGCGTGTCACCCGTTCGCCAGCACAATACCCCGCCCATCCGTCGGGTGTCTCGATAATGGCTATCCAGCAATCATCGTCAGGCTCGCTTCCGTCGTAGTCGGGTTGCTTGGCTCCGTCGTAGCGGTAGGACATGAATTGCTCCTTTGTCGATCAGGTTGGGCCAGCGCCATCGCCGAAGGCACCGGCTGGCCGTGTCCAGGGCTGCTCAGGGGGCAACACGATTGGGCCGTTCCAGGCCGCATCGCGGGCTTCTGCGATGAGCGCAGGCGTGATGCTCGCATACGGACTACCTTCCTGAGCTGCTGCGATCACTGAGCGCTTGTCGTGCCGGATAGCGCAGCCAAACTGCGACTCGTAGTTGGCTATCTGCGCGAACTGAACGGGATTGACCTGCTGCAGGCTGGCCCACTGGTCGATGCTGCCGAAGATGCACCCGGCGCAGCTGACACGGCCCCAGCCAAGGCGGTAGGCGGGGTGCGGATTGATACGCCAACGTTCAAGGATGGCCCACACCTCCTGCTCTGCCCACCCGTGAATGGGTCGGTAGTGATCGATGTGGCGCGCAAGTTTCTGGCTGCGTCGGCGATCGGTGCGGTGCGGCTCAACGGAGGCGTAGCAGGCGCGGGCTGCGCTCTCTTCTGCGCGTTCGCCGGTGACAACCAGGGTGCGCTGGTCTTGAAAGCGCGCCTGGTTACGAATGGCGGCAGCGGCCACGTCGATCTTGAGGGCGGATGAGCACCACCTCACGCTGAGGTTGGCAGATTGCTGCGGGAAGCGCAGGCGGGTGCCGCGATGATGGCTTTCGCCACCCGCCTGTGCTATGCCTTCGGGCCTCTCGAAGATCACCGGCGCGGTCGCTGCATCCTGCCGGGTCAACTCCCGTTCGAATCCGCCTGCGCGCCACGAAAAATAGATGGGTACGTCGAACGCTGCGGCGAATTGCTTACAGTAGGGCCGCGTACACGGCCAATCCATCAAGTGCGAGCCTTCGCGCCCGTCGATCTCGTGGTGCCACAACTCTATTTTTTCGTTCGGGACACCTGCTTCGCGCAGTGCGAGATAGGACGCAATCGAGTCCTTTCCCCCGCTGAACATGACGATATAGGTGTCGTAGCTCAAGATGTCGAACGGCGTTTGCTCGACGGTGATGAGATCAAAAAGGTATGCTGCATCGCTTTGAATGGCCACCAATACCCGCGCGCCACCAGCGCGGGGATGCTGGTGGCGCAATACTCCTTTCTGGTTGGTGGTAGGTGCCAGGATTGTTGGGCAGCAGCGTCGTCCGCGTGCTCCTTTGGCTTGGGTGTCGCTTGGCCAGGAGCAGGCTGTCACCGTATCGGGTATACTAGAGCGTGAACATGGACGTATCACGCACGAGGAGGCAGCGATGAGTGCAGAGGCACTTCCCGAGCTTCAGTATGTTACCGACGCCACCGGAAAGGCGATCAGCGTTATTATTCCCATCGAGGTGTGGCAAGAGATCGTCTCGGAACGCGAGACAGCCTACTTGCTGAACAGTCCGGCGATGCGCCAACGCTTGCTGGAGGCGAAAGCGCGCAGCGGTGGTATGTCATTCGAGGACGCACGTGCGAAGCTTAATCTTTGATCCCGCTGCGTTCGAAGACCTGGCTTGGTGGGTGCAGCACGACCGAAAAAAGGCCGTACGACTCATTCGCTTGATCCAGGAAACGCAAGCAGATCCGTTCGGTGGCATCGGCAAGCCTGAACCCCTGAAACACGAATTGGCGGGGTGTTGGTCGAAGCGTATCGATCAAGAACACCGCCTGGTCTATCACGTGCTCGATGAAACTATTCGCATCTTGGCCTGTCGGTATCATCACGACTAGGAGCGGCGATCGAACAGCATGCTGTCACGCGGAAAAACCGAGGCCGCGCTCACGCATGCTCACGAAACGCCCGGTGCCAATCACTAGGTGGTCGAGACATTCGCAATCCAGGAGCTTGCCGGCCTCGACGATCTGCCGCGTGACCATGATGTCTTCGGTGGAGGGCGTCGGGTCGCCCGACGGATGGTTGTGGCATACGATGAGTGTAGGTGCGTTCACGCGCAGCGCGGGCTTGAAGACCTCGCCGACGCGAATCATGGCCGCGTTGACCGATCCGCGATAGATCGTCTCGACCCCGATAACGCGGTTCTTGGTATCGAGCAGCACGGCCCAGCAGCTCTTCCTGATCGAGATGCCCCATTTCGAGCATCAACAGCCCCGCAACATCTGCTGGTGCGCGGATCTGCGTGCGTTGGAGACGGTCGAGCAGTACCGCGCTGACCACATCGAGCATGGCCAATACCTCCGGTGGGGCGTCGTTCGTGCGCAGCGCGCTTTGCAGTGCGGTTGCATCGAGCGCGTCGCCAGTACGGCCATAATTGGCTAGCACAACCTGCAACTGCTGTACATCGAGGTAGGGCGCG
>JAAUTF010000479.1 GCA_012031775.1 Candidatus Altimarinota bacterium
GTATCGAGCGGCGACCGGCGTGAGGCCGCTGACGGCAGCGCGCCGCAGGCGCAGCGCTATGGCTACGGATGGGCGTAGTGCCCTGTAGGCGAAGTCAGGAGTCAGAAGCGCGAGCGCACCGCCATGTGCTTCGGGCACACCGATTGGACTCCATCGATCTGACCACCGCTATAGAGCGCAGCATAGTGGGGCGCAGCATAGTGGGGCGCAGCATACTGCGCCCTTACGGGTGAGGAGAGCTGATGCGATCGTTTTCCGCGCGGTTGGCGCGCTTCTTTTTTGTCTTTTGTCTGCTAGGCATACCGCAAAACCACTTACAGCCGCGCCACAGAGCGCTGATCTTGCTAGCGAGCCTGCGTTTATCACCGCAACAGTGGCGCTTGGCACACAACGCAGCATTACGCTACGGCTCGATAATACGGCTGCAAGCGCGCAGCGATTACGTCTTTTTGAGGCCGAAGCCAGTAGTGCGACGCTACAGAACAGGCTGCCCACGAAACAGCGCCAGGTAACGCTGCCGCAACAGGCCGCACGTATTGATGTGCAGCTCGCAGAAACACTGCGCGACGGTGGCGAAAGCGAGATGCTGGTCTTTCTAGCGCCGCAGCCCGATTTAAGCACGGCCCACGGGATGCAAGATTGGCGCGCGCGCGGCGAATTTGTCTATCGTGCGCTCTACGAAAATGCCGAACGCAGCCAGGCACCGCTTCGCCGCTGGCTGGAAGCGCAGGATGTTGCCTATCAGTCGCTGTGGATCGCCAATGCGCTGTTGCTGCGCGGCGACCAGCAGTTGCTCGCTGCACTAGCACAGCGCGCTGATGTTGCCGTGCTACGCGCGAACCGCCTCACATCGGTTGAACCGCATAACGTCGAGCTAAGCGCTGTTTCCGGCAACTGCCGCATCAACGCCGATAATATCTGCTGGAACATCGACGCCGTCGCCGCCGATCGCGTCTGGCGCTATTTTGGCGTACAGGGGGAAGGTGTTACCGTTGCTAATCTCGACAGTGGCGTCCGTTTCGATCACCCGGCGCTGATCGAGCAATATCGGGGGCGCAAGGACGACGGCAGCTTCGACCATAACTATCATTGGTTTCACGCACGCGGCGACACGCTTCAGCCGACGGATGCGGGCGATCATGGCAGCCACACTATGGGCACAATGGTGGCGCGCAGTGATGGCAGCGCTGAGCAACCGGCGGTCGGGGTCGCGCCGGGCGCACGTTGGATCGCAGCGCGCGCGTGTAATCGCACCGTTTGCACCGAAGGCGACCTGATGGCCGGCGCACAATGGTTGCTTGCTCCGACACAGCTCGACGGTACAGCGCCGCGCCCAGATCTACGCCCGCATATTGTGAATAACTCGTGGGCGGTTAGCAATGGCGGCGACACCTCGTACACTGGCTTTGTTGCCGCTTGGCGTGCAGCTGGCATGTTCCCGGTCTTTGTCTCGGGTAACGGTGGCTTCGATGATGGCTGCAGCAGTGTGCAGTCACCCGGCGATTACCCCAACGGGCCAACTGTGGGGGCATTGACGGCTGAAGGCTTGCTGGCAAGTTTTAGTGCGATCGGGCCGAGCCTCGATGGTCAACTGAAGCCCGATCTGACGGCACCGGGTGAGCGCGTGGTTTCCACCTTTGCGAGCGGCACGCAGCCAAGCTTCGGTTCACTCAGCGGCACATCCATGGCGGCACCCCATGTCGCCGGAACTGTTGCATTGCTCTGGTCGGCAAATCCGCAACTTATCGGCAACTACGAGCGCACTTACGCTGCGCTCACCGCAAGTGCCGACCCGCGTACCGGCGATAGCCGCTTTGTAGGGAACACATTTGCGCAGTGTACGACTGAGACAGTGCCGAACAATGTCTATGGCTACGGCGCACTCAATGCTTACGCCGCCGTCGCCGAAGCCAGGGTCGATATACCGTGGTTGCGCGTAACAACCGCCAATCTAGCAGAAGTGGCGGTGGGCGCATCGATCTCGACTACAATCGAAATTGATGCGCGGCGCGTGCCAGGGCCGGGGCAATATCGAGCGCGATTGCTTGTGCATACCAATGACCTGGCACAGGCTCCGCTTGAGATTCCGGTACAGATCACTGTGCCAAGCGACCCCACGCACGCAGACGTCAGCGGCAGAGTGACGAGCGCGAGCAATGGCGTTGGGCTAGCGGCGACGATTAGCGTGACTAACGGCCCAACGCTACAGAGCGACAGCAGCGGTGCTTTTGCGCTAACTTTGCCAGCGACCAGCACGAGCTATACTGTTACGGCACATGCGCAGAGCTACGCCGCCACAAGCAAATCGCTTATGGTAAGTAGCGGTATCAGCACAACGCTCGACTTTGAGCTGCGCCTTGACTTGCCGCAAATACAGGCCAGCACCGAGCCGCTCTCGGCCACGCTCGACTTTGCCGAGACCGAGGAGCTTTCGCTACAGCTCAGCAATGTCGGCACGCAGCCCCTCTCCTATACGCTCAGTTTTACGCCAACCAGTTATCAGGTGCTGCGCAGCGATGAAGGCGCGGTTGCATCGGAGTGGATAGCGCCGCCCGCCGATGCACGTGAGGTCGCCCTGAGCGATGACGGCACGAGCCCTTTAACCCCGCTTGGTTTCACCTTTGCGTTCTATAACGACAGCTACGAGGCGATCCATATCGGGGCCAACGGCGTGCTGAGCTTTCGCGCTCCACTGCAAACACCGACCTATGTCAGCAGCTGTTTCCCATTGCCGGAGACCAGCGGCGGCGCAATTGTGCCGCTGCGGGTAGACTTAAACCCGACAGTTGAGGGCAGTCGTATCACCTATGCGACGATCGCACGCGGCTTTCTCGTCACATATGAACAGGTTCCGCTTTTCGCCGATACCACGCAGCGCTTCGACTTTCAGGCGCTGCTTGGCCGTGATGGGACGATCAAGTTTAACTATCGCACGATCGGCGCAATGCGCCCCGATGAGCAAGCGGTGACCGGCCTGCAGCGCGCCAGCCAGGATGTCTTTTCGCTCGGCTGTCGCAACACAGCCCGGCTCAGCAGCGGCCTCAGTATTATGCTGCAACCGCAGATCAGCAGTGCGCTCTGGCTCGAGTTGCCGCAGCCGAGCGGCACAGTGGCACCAGGCGCACAGATCACGGTGCCGGTGCGTCTTTCGTGGGTGCCGACAAAGACAGGCGATGTGCTGCGCGCAACAATTACGATCAGCAGCAACGATACAACCAAACCGTTGCTCGCTGTGCCGGTCGAGCTGCGCACCCGCATCGCCCCGTATCGATTGTGGATGGTGATAGCAAGCTAGCGAGCGCCAACATCAGGACGGAGCGGTGCCCTTCATGGAAGGCGCATACACTGCCCCCCATAGAAGGGCACCGCATATGACGCAACACTTTTTCTTTCGTTAGCGTCTCAGCGGTGATGAAGACAATGCAGATAATTGAAGAGCACGTCCCGCATATCGACGCGGTCTTTGCACCGCTCGACCGCGATCACACGCTGCTGCGCATCGCTGGTGGGAACGAGACAGAGGTGTATCGCAGTGACGACGGGCGCTATGTGATCAAAGTGAAACACGACCTCGGCGGGGATCGTGATGATGCGCTACGGGCTGCGCGTCGCCTCGACCGGGCAGCGCGTCGATTCGCCGATTGTTTGGGGCCAGAGTACAGCATCGCCAGCCATTATGTTATCTCGTGTGACGATGAGGGCGTGGCGCGGGTTTTGCTGGTGCAGCCCTACCTGAACGGAGCTCGCCCGCTCGCCGAACTCGACTATACAACGCTGAGCGACGATCAGCGTGCGCACCTAGCGAGTCAGCTGCGCGACATCATTCGACGTGCGCTGATGATGTATCGGCGCAATGGTCTGATGCCAGATCTCTACGGGCGGCGCAGCACGAGCAAGGCCGAGCGACGGCGGCTGAACGGCCCTCTGATGTTACCCTGGCGTCTGTGGAGCTTTTTGGTGAAGCGCAACTTGCTGCGCTCGCAGAACTTGCTCGTCACCGAAGACGACGCGCTGGTGTTGGTAGATTACGACCCGGTGCGTAGAGGGCCGTTATATAAAGCGCTCTATTATGGCGTGCGCTTTTTGCTCTTCTGGCGCGACCATACCCTAGTGCTGGTGATGAAAAAAACCGGGCGGGTGCCGTAGAGGTCGCACATACGCAACCTCTACGCACCCGCCATGTACGACATCTGCACGGTGGGCTACTAGCTCTTCTTCAACTTTTCCACCAACTCGATATACTTTTGCATCGCCTCGGTGGTACTTAGACCTTTAATTTTCGCCCAGGCGTCGTATTTGGCGCGCCCAACCATATCGGTAAATCCTGGGCGCGCGCCGCTGACATCACCGG
Organism: Candidatus Altimarinota bacterium; assembly: GCA_012031775.1. Lineage (GTDB taxonomy): Bacteria > Chloroflexota > Chloroflexia > Chloroflexales > Chloroflexaceae > JAAUTF01. Next base: position 4,352 of record JAAUTF010000479.1, read on the forward strand.
CGGTGGCCTGCTTATAGAGCGAATAGAGCTGAAGCATGGTCTGATTGTCGGGCCGCGCGGGCAGCTGTGTTGCCTGCTGTGAAGCTGCTTCGAACTGCGTCTGGAGATCTTCACTCATAGATATACTCCTATTACCGTACAACGAGATGCAATTCACCGGCCTGGAGCAGGTGACAAGGCAGAAAAGGCGCGTGGCGGTCGAGCGCGTCGAAGAGGAGGGCAGGGTTAACACGATTTTCCGCGAACATATCGTTGTGAGTGGCCAGCAGCGAACGAGCACCAATGCGTTGCGCGAGCAGCACTGCTTCATCGGGGAGCAGATTGCCGACAATACCACGCGCCTCGCGAAAACCGTCGCGGCCGTTGATCGGCAGCAATGCCACATCGATCGGGCGCTCAACCATAGCCAGTGCCTCGAGCAGCTCTGGGAACATAATCGTATCTCCGGCATGGTACAGCGTTACGCCGTTGAAATGTATCACAAACCCCTGATAGCTCGCGCGGCCGTGGCTGTCGACTTCAAAGGCATAGTGCGCTGCGGGAATGGCGGTGTAGCGGAGCGCGCCGAGCGTGGCCTCCTGGCCTAAGACGGGGGTAACCACACGCTCGGCAGCGAGGCCAGCCTGTTGCATGCGGGCGGCTCCCTGCGGCGAAGTGATCAGCAGCGCCTGAGATGACGCGGCGAGCAGCGGGGTTAATGTCTCTTCGTCGACGTGATCACGATGATCGTGGGTGGCGAAAACTGCACTGGCATG
>JAAUTF010000480.1 GCA_012031775.1 Candidatus Altimarinota bacterium
AGCATCAGCCGCGCTGGCTGGCCGCGCCGCGCGACACCATCACCGATGCCTATGTAGCAGCGCGCCACGCCGCCAGCGACGCCTATGTCGCCTACCACTGGCGCTACCAGCCGTTGGCCAAGGGCCAGCCGGGGCGCATTCTGGTTGAAGCCACTGGCAGCGGATCGAGCTTTACCCTGCGCATACTGCTGCCCACGACCGCTAAAAAGATCAACGGCGTCACACTCAACGGTCAAGCGGCAGCCCACCGCCTGGAAACTATCGGCGCGAGCCGCTACCTCGTCGTCGAGGCAAATAGTCCGATTGTTCAGGTGCAAGTGACCTTTGATTGACGGAGAATTCAGGAGTCAGGATTCAGGAGTCAGAATGTAACGAAGGTTTGCTCAGGGTTTGTCTATGCTTATTAGTTTGTCAACAAAGTCATCCAGTAGTTCCCCTCACCCCGCCGCTGGCGCGGCACCCCTCTCCCGCATGCGGGAGAGGGGACGGGGGTGAGGGCGACGTTGACAAAGTCATCAGCGCAAGGACTGCGGCATAGAGAAAGAGAACAATCAGCAATGTGCGCATCTTGATGCATAGGCAGGTACAGGCGCTCACGCTTCTGAATGCTAATTCCTGACTCCTAACTCCTACCCATTCACTGGCGGCAAGCCGGCCAAAGCCATGGCGACTTCTTCCTCGGCGTACTCGAAATCTTTCAGTTTGCCAGCCTGGTAATCCATGTAGGCCTGCAGGTCGAAGTGGCCGTGGCCGCACAAATTGAAAAGAATCGTCTTGCCGACGCCCTCTTCTTTGCAGCGCAGCGCCTCGCGGATCGCACCGGCTACCGCGTGGTTGGCCTCAGGCGCAGGCAAAATACCCTCGATCCGCGCGAACTCCACCCCGGCGGCAAAGGTCTCTAGCTGCTGTAGCGCGATCGCCTCGAAATGGCCCAAGTTGTAGAGATGGCTGACCAGCGGGGCCATACCGTGGTAGCGCAGGCCACCGGCGTGAATGCCGGAGGGCACGAAGGTGCTGCCGAGCGTGTGCATCTTCACCAACGGCGTATAATGGCCGGTGTCGCCGAAGTCGTAGACGTAACGGCCCTTAGTGAGCGACGGGCAAGCGGCGGGCTCGACCGCCACCACGCGTACATCGCGCTCACCGCGTAGCTTGGCCCCAATGAAGGGGAAGGCGATGCCGCTGAAATTCGAGCCGCCACCAGTGCAGCCAACAATGATATCGGGGTAGTCGCCGGCCATCTCCAGTTGGGCCAGCGCCTCCTGGCCGATCACGGTTTGATGCAGCAGCACATGGTTGAGCACACTGCCCAGCGCATACTTAGTATCATCGCGCTGGGCGGCGATCTCCACCGCCTCACTGATCGCGATGCCAAGGCTGCCGGTGCTATCGGGGTACTCGGCGAGCACCTGGCGGCCCGCGTGCGTCTCGTCGCTCGGGCTCGCCACCACGCGCGCGCCGTAAGTCTCCATCAGCGCACGGCGATAGGGCTTCTGGTGATAGCTCACCTTGACCATGTAGACCTGCACTTCGATGCCGAAGAGCGCGCCGGCGAAGGCCAGCGACGAACCCCACTGGCCAGCCCCCGTCTCGGTGGTCAGGCGCGTGATGCCCTCTTGCTTGTTGTAATAGGCCTGGGCGACAGCCGTATTCGGCTTGTGGCTACCGGCCGGGCTTACACCCTCATACTTGTAGTAGATCTTGGCTGGCGTATCGAGCGCCTGCTCCAGACGACGCGCGCGGTAGAGCGGCGTCGGGCGCCACTGCCGATACACATCGCGCACCTCGTCGGGGATCTCGATCGTGCGCTCGGTGCTGACCTCCTGCATAATCAGCGCCATTGGGAAGAGCGGGGCCAGGTCACCCGGCCCGATCGGCTGATGTGTGCCAGGGTGCAGCACTGTGGGCAGCGGGCTGGGTAAATCGGCAGCGATGTTGTACCAATGCGTCGGAATGCGATCCTCGTCGAGCAAAAACTTCACCGTCTCCACAGCTTTCTCCTTCCGGCAACCTTGCACAAATAAAAAAAGTCTCTCGATCCCCAACAAGGATCGAGAGACGATAAACCATCGCGGTGCCACTCTCGTTTGCAGGTGCTCACGCAGCCTGCACACTTAGCGAGTACTGTCAGCGCGAGCGGTCGCAACTGCTCTATACTCGTCGCCCTGATAACGGTGGCGCTTCCGGCCTACAGTACGCGCTGTTCAGGTTACAAACCAACCCTGTGCAGCATTCCTGCGGCGACTCCCAGGCCCATTCCACGCTGGCTCCGTACCGGCCTCACACCACCTGCCGGCTCGCTGAACTTCGCGCTGGCGTGTACTCTCCCTGTTCAACGTCGTTATGTTTGAATTGGCCGGAGTATACCACGCCGTGCGCGCACGTGTCAACGCGCTGATCTGCTACACTAAGAAGGTCTTATGAGAGCAACGACGAGAGGAGGAGGCTATGGCTACAAGTTTACCGCTCGTTGGCGCGGCGCTACAATCGAAGCACCTCGCCGAGTACGCCGACTGGCTGATCGCCGATCAGCGCGATCTGGAGTTGCAAGATCCTGTCTCGCCCGATGTACTGGATGGCGACTGGCGCACGCTCGCGAGCAGTGTTCGCAGCACGCTCGATGGTTACAAGGGGCAGATGGGCATTCACGGGCCGTTTCTCGGCTTCAATTTGTTCGCGCAAGACCAGAAGATTCGTGCCGCTGTCGTCGACCGTTTCCTCACCGCGCTGGAGTTCGCTGCGGCGGTCGGGGCAACACATATGGTGCTGCACAGCCCCTTCGGCACCTTCGGCAACCCCTTCACCGTGCATCAGTTCCACGGTCGCCTCAACGACGACATAACGCATGTGCAGCATACGGTCGAGCCGGTGCTGGCAGCGGCTCAACAGATCGGCTGTACGCTGGTGATCGAGACGATCTACGATACGAATCCGGCGCTGCTCTTCGGCCTCGTGCGCAGCTTCGAGTCGGAGTATGTGCGGCTAAGCATCGATGTCGGCCACTGCTTTATCAACAGCCGCTTCGGCGGCCCACCGCCCGATCAGTGGGTGCGCAGCGGGGCCGATCTGCTGGCGCATCTGCATTTGCAAGACACCGACGGCCACGGCGATCGCCACTGGGCACCGGGCCAGGGCAGCTTAAACTGGTACGCGCTCTTTGAGGCGCTCCGTGAACTAGCGCACACGCCGCGTATGGTGCTAGAACTGCGCGACCAGTCGCGCGTGTTGGAGGGCGCACGCTGGCTGGCCGAACGCGGTCTGGCGCGGTAGGATGCTTGCCGATTGCCGATTGTGGCCTGGGCGCGGCCGCTTCGTCGGTGCGCGTTCCCTCAATCTGCAATCGGCAACTCCAAATTTGCGATCACAAGGTACTATATCTCCGGCGCGATATAGTTAAGGCGCTGATCGATGACGCGGTAGCCGACGCGCTCGTAGACAGCCTGGGAGCCAGCATCGCCGGCCGAAAGCCAGGCCAGGTTGCCCAGCGTATTGAAGTAGTGGCGCGTCAGCGTTGCGCTGAGCGTCGCCGCTGCCCCACGCCGTCGGTAGGCTGCCGCAGTGCCGACCCCGACGAGTTCGCCTACAGCAGCGAAATCCGATAAGACGGCCGCTGCAGCCGGGATGTTGTCGACCAGCGCCAGCCCATAAAGTTCGGCCCCGGCAAGAATTTTGCTGCGCGTCTCGGCGATTTCCTGCTGCGTGACAAGCTCTGCGCCGCCAAAAGCCTCGCGCTGAATGCCGAGCAGCGCCCGCAGTTCCTCGTCGCTGGCGCTCGCACCCAATACCTGCGCTACAATGGTGGGTTGCGCAAAGTCGATCAGGGTCTCGGGCGTGCAAACCATCAGCGGAGCCGCTAGCTGATGCTCAAGGCCGTGCTGCTCCAACACAGCGGCGAGCCCGGGCCAGGGTAGCGCGTTAAACTCGAAGCGCAGCCGTCGCTGGTAGGCCAGAAAGACCCGCCGCAGCTCTTCGAGTGCATCTGTAACCAGCACCGTATTATCGATTGGCCCGATCGGCACCGCGTAATTCAGCCAGATCAGGTCGATGCCACTATCGATTAAAGCGCGAAACGGGCCGACATCGGCTACCACACGGCTACGCGCTGCAGCCCCGTTTGCGCTCGCCTCACAGCGTTGCGAAAGAGTTAAAAGATCCACAGGCTCGCCTCCTCTGCCGCGCTTGTCGCGCTCGTATTACGCGTTTTGTCTCTGGCGGTGCTGCCACCCACCAGTGATAATAGCACGAGCAGGGCAACTGACGCTTTACCCTGCTAGAACAGCGTTTAAGAAATGTTGTGGCCGCCAAAACTGACGGCGAAAAGGGTTTTATGGCAATCGTTGAACTAGAAGTTGAGCGTAGCTCGGACTTTCGCAGTGGCGCTTTAGCGACGCTACCGCTTTGGCTAGGAGCAGCGCCCTTCGGTATGATTTACGCCGTCACCGCCATTAGCGCTGGGCTCGACGCCTGGCAAACAGTGGCGATGTCGCTGCTGGTATTTGCCGGGGCATCGCAGTTCACCGCCGCTGGCCTTTTTTGCCGCCGGGGCTGGCCCGTTTACAATTATCGTCACTACACTGATCATCAACGCGCGCCATCTTTTACTGGCAGCATCACTTGCGCCCTACCTGCGCGGCCTCAGTAGCGTAAAGCGCGTCTTGCTTGGCGCACAGCTGACGGACGAAACCTACGCGCTCGGCATGCAGCGCTACCTCAGCGGCACGGGCAGCCCGGCCTTCTTCTTTGGCGCGAACTGTAGCCTTTATCTATGCTGGCAGCTCAGCGCGCTAGTCGGCATCGCGCTCGGCAGCTACATCCCCGATCCCGCTGCCTATGGCCTCGATCTGGTCTTCCCGCTGACCTTTATTGGCTTGCTGGTGCCGCTCCTACGCGGACGCATCAATCAGTTGGTAGCCTTCGTCGCCGCCCTACTGGCGATCGTTGGTGCGTTGTTCCTTCCTGGCCAGTGGTACCTGCTGCTTGCAGGGATCGTGGCGAGTTTTATCGGGTATCGCTTGCAGGATTCAGGATTCAGGATTCAGAAGGCTTAAGGAGCGGCGGGGACTGGGGGACAGGGGAGATAAAATGTTTGGCTGCGTGTCCTGC
>JAAUTF010000481.1 GCA_012031775.1 Candidatus Altimarinota bacterium
CGGTGGCGGGCCGGCCGGCGTCTCGCCGCGGCTCACCGCAGTCGTTGGTGTCCCCGCCGATGAGGCAACCGGCACGAGCAATGTCGCGATTTCATCGTGGTTGGCGATTTCAACCGCGTTGCGGCGCGCGATGATACGCAGGCCCTCAGCTAGCCCGGCACCGCTCTGAAAGCGCGTCTCCGGGTTCTTCGCCAATGCGCGCGCCAGCACAATGTCGAGATCGCTCGGCAGTCGCGCATCGACACTGCTCGGCGGCGGCGGCGGCGTCTGCGCATGCGCTACAATCAACTGCGGCGTCGCACCGGCAAACGGCACACGCCCCGTCACGATCTCGTAGGCCACAATGCCGAGCGAATACAGATCGCTACGGCCATCTACACGCCGCGCGTTCGCCTGCTCCGGCGAAATATACTCCGGCGTCCCCATAAAAATACCGGTGCGCGTCAGTCGCTCATCGTCGGCATCCGAGGTCTGCGCAATGCCGAAGTCGGTTAACACCACTCGCCCATCCTGGTCGATCATAATGTTATGCGGCTTCACATCACGATGGACAGCCCCCTGTCCGTGGGCGTAGTCTAGCGCTTGCCCCACTGGGTCGATAATGCCTACCGCATAGCCAAGCCCCAACGGCCCGCGCTCCGCCAGAATCGCATGCAGCGTTCGCCCGGCGATATACTCCATCGCGATATAGTGCAGCCCGCCTTCCTCGCCCACATCGTACACCGTCACGATCGCCGGGTGGCGCAAATTTGCCGCCGTGCGCGCCTCTCGCTCGAAACGTTGCACGAACTCTGGATCGAGGCTGAGTTGCGCCGCCATCACTTTTAACGCCACCGGACGATGCAGACTCGTATCTAGCGCGCGATAGACACGCGCCATCCCGCCACGCCCGAGTTCGGCGCGGATCTCATAGCGCCCAAGACGACGTCCGACAAGATATGTCACAGCGTTCCTCTGGCACGGTCTGCAGCTTGCGCACTGTGCCCTGACCGCGCGAAATGTTTTACGCTCTTGCAGTTCGAAAACGTGAAACAGGCGACAGGTGTGGTATTTTTGCCGCCCTGATGGTATAATCTTGGAAAACTACCGCGATTGTACCATAAGCTAATTCGAGTTTCAAAGCATGTGAGGGACGACCCATGCAGCCTGCGCCGAAATTAATAATCAAGCGTCCCGACGGGCATTTCCGCGAGCTCGATTGGGATCGCGAGGTTGTCGCCATCGGGCGCGACGGCGCCAACGATATAATTATCGACCATCCGCTCGCCTCCCGCCGCCACGCACGCTTCGAACGTGCCGAAGACGGTTGCTACATCCGCGACCTCGATAGTACCAATGGGACGTTTGTCAACGAACAGCGCGTCGAGAACCGCTGCCTGCTCCATAATCAGGATCAGGTGCTGATCGCCGACACGGTCATCACATTTCAAGACCCCGAGGCGACTGTCAAAGGTTCCCTGCCCACTGAAGTAATGCGCGCCGTTCGCGAGGAGTTGCGCGTCGATAGCCGCACGAAGGAAGTGTATGTCCGCGGTTCCCTGCTCGACCCGTCGCTTACATTTAAGGAGTTCCAACTCCTTGAAATGCTGTATACGCGCCGCGGCCAGGTGATTAGCAAAGACGAAATCGCGCGTAGCGTCTGGGATTACGAGGTCTTCGATTATAATGCCATCGATGCCCTCGTCTATCGCCTCCGTCAGCGTATCGAGCCCGACCCGGCCCACCCGCGTTACCTCGTCACCCAACGCGGCTTTGGCTACAAACTCATCCACTCTACCGGAATGAAGAAGCTAGGCAGGCCGCAGCACATGCTGGCCTGCCCTCGTAAGGGCGTAGCACGCTGCGCCCACCGCCCGGCACGCTGCGCCCACCGCCCGGCATGCTGCGCCCACCAGGCACGCTATGGCAACTATTTCCCTCCAGGCACCCCAGGCCCTGCGTGGCATCATTGACGTGCCGGGCGATAAGTCGATCTCCCATCGCGCCGTGATCTTTAACGCGGTCGCCGAAGGCAGCGCCCAGATCGACCATTTTCTCACCGGTGCCGATTGCCTCGCCACCATCGACTGCATGCGCGCGCTTGGCGTTGATGTCTCCCGCGACGGCGACCGCGTCCGCGTTGTCGGCGCTGGTCTGCGTGGCCTCCGCGAGCCCGCCGCTGTCCTCGATTGCGGCAACAGCGGCACGACACTGCGCCTGCTCAGCGGGCTGCTCGCTGGTCAACCGCTGTTTGCTATTCTCACCGGCGATGCCTCCTTGCGCGCTCGCCCCCAGCAGCGTATCGTTGGCCCGCTACGTGCCCTCGGCGCTCACCTCGATGGCCGCCGCAATGGTGATCTTGCCCCGCTTGCCGTCCGCGGTCGCACGCTTGAAGGCGGTCATTACGCGCTGCCGATCGCGAGCGCCCAGGTTAAATCAGCTCTACTGCTCGCCGCCCTCGCCGGCACTGGCCCGCTCAAGCTCACCGGGCGCATCGACTCGCGCGATCATACCGAACGCATGCTCAGTGCTATGGGCATCGATGTGCAAGTTCGCTCCGATGCTATCACCCTTCACCCACCGACCCATCCCGTCTTTCCCTATCCGCTTTCGCTCCGTGTGCCTGGCGATCCCTCCTCTGCGGCCTTCTGGTGGGTCGCCGCAGCCATCCACCCCGACGCCGAGTTGACCACCCCTGCCGTCTGCCTCAATCCATCGCGCACCGGGGCGCTCGATGTGCTGCGCGCTATGGGCGCTAAAATCAGCATCCAGAACGAGCGCCTTGAGGGCAGCGAGCCCGTCGGCGATGTTACTGTGTCCTCTTCCACTTTGCACGGCGTTGAGATCGCTGGGGCCGATCTCATTCCACGCTTGATCGACGAGATCCCGGTGCTCGCTATCGCCGCTGCCTACGCTCACGGCGATACTGTTATCCGTGATGCCCAGGAGCTGCGCGCCAAAGAGACCGACCGTATCGCCACCGTGGCCGCTGGCCTCGCTGCCCTCGGTATTCACTCCGAACCCACCGCCGACGGTATGGGTCTCACTGGCAGCGGCGGTGTCGCCCTGCACGGTGCCGCCCTCCATAGCCACGGCGACCATCGCCTCGCGATGGCCTGGGCCGTTGCCGCACTCGTCGCCCAGGATACCATTACCATCAACGACGCCGATGCCGTCACGGTTAGTTATCCAACTTTTTGGGAAACACTACGGCAGATAGCAGCCTGATTATGAAACGTGATATGTGATCCTCATCACGATGCGCTCAAATCATTCATCACGTTTCACGCATCACACTATGAACACCCCCAACTACAACTTCACCATTGCGGTCTTTACCGAGGCACTTGTCATCACCGGCAGTTACAGTTTGCCGCTCTACCGCAGAGTTAGCGGCGCGCTCAATAGCCGCCTCCATCGCTATCTCACCCTCAGTGATGCTACGGTCGCTCCGCTCGCACGGCCTCAGCAGCTGCAACGTGTACCACAAATCCTCGTCGATTGGGGTGAGTCATTGCTTGTCGCAACGCTCGACGAGCCCGATCCACCGCCTGATTTTGTCGCACCTATTGTGCCGCGTGAGGCGCAACCGATGATGTTTTTTACTGTCGCCTTCGCGCTACGTGGCGATTTCGCGCGTCGCCCCGACCGCGATCTTAGCGCCGTGATCGATGAGATGACCGACGATTTTATCCCTATCACCAATGCGCAGATCTTCCCGCTCGCTGGCGGTACCACCATTAGCCACCACTTCGTCTGTGTCAATCGCCATCGCATCCAGGCTCTCTACGCTGTCGGCGCGCCGACTAGCGCTACTCCGCTCGGTGAAGGTGAAGCTGCCGGAGCCCCCCTCGTCCCTTCGGCGCGCCTTGCACCGCCCGTCGTCCCAACCGCGCCGCTCATCCCACCGGTCACACCGCCAGTCCCCATTCCCGTCGAGCCATCTGAATAAACATTTAGCGCACCGTCACCTAATACTTACCCCCATCGTTTAAAATAACCGATCGTACGGGCGCAGCATGCTGCGCCCTCGTTCCCGGCGCAATAATGCTGTGCCCCAAGAGGAGAAGATCGCGTGAAAATCCTTGTTACAGGCGGTGCCGGCTATATCGGCAGCATCACCACCGCCGAACTGATCGCCGCAGGTCACCAGGCCATCGTTTTTGATAATCTCTACCAAGGCCACCCTGCGGCCGTCCACCCCGAGGCTGTCTTCGTTCAGGGCGATCTCGCTGACCGCAATGCCATCGCACAGCTCTTTGCTGAGCACAACGATATTGATGGCATCATGCACTTCGCCTCCTACACACTCGTCGGCGAGAGTATGCAGAAACCGCTGCTCTACCTGCGCGATAATCTTGTCAACGCTGCAAACTTGCTCGAAGTCGCTGTCGAACATGGCGTGCGCCGCTTTATTCTGTCGTCGACCGCCAATCTCTTCGATGCGCCTGAGAAAATGCCTATCAGCGAGAACGAACGCATCGTCCCTGGCTCTCCCTACGGCGAGTCCAAGTTCTTCGTCGAGCGCTTGCTCCACTGGTTCGAGCGCATCTACGGCGTTAAATACGCCTGCCTGCGCTACTTCAACGCCGCCGGCGACACGCCAGGCCGTGGTGAAGATCATGATCCTGAAACTCATATCATCCCGATTGTGCTCCAGGTCGCTCTTGGCCAGCGCGAAGCCGTGACGATCTTCGGCGACGATTATCCCACCCCCGATGGTACCTGCATTCGCGATTATGTCCACGTCGTCGATCTCGCCCAGGCCCACATTCTCGCCATGCAGGCTATTAGCGAGATAGGTTCGCGCAAATATAACCTTGGTAATGGCAACGGCTATAGCATCCGCGAAGTTGTCGAGACGGCGCGTATGGTTACGGGCCACCCTATTCCCACCCGCATCGGCCCCCGCCGCCCCGGCGACCCTGCAATTCTCATCGCCTCCTCCGAAACGCTGCGCCGCGAACTCGGCTGGCAGCCCCGCTACCCTGATCTCGAGTCGATCATCCGCAGCGCCTGGCAATGGCACGAAGCCAACCCCCAAGGCTACCAGAAATAACCGCTTCGCCGCCGTACGGGCGCAGCATGCTGCGCCCCCCCCTTGCTGCTGCTGCGCCCTCCC
>JAAUTF010000482.1 GCA_012031775.1 Candidatus Altimarinota bacterium
TGCTGTGGTCGGCGACGGCTGCACCGGAGCGCGCGTAGCTGTCGGCTGAACAGGAGCACGCGCTGCGGGAGTATTGGTCGGCGCGGGCGATGACAGCAGTGCGCGCGTCGCGGTTGGAAAAGCCGTGCTCGACGCAGTGGCACGCGCCGTTGCGCGTGGGTCAGGGCCTACACTCGCGGTGGCGGTGGGGGAACAACAGCCTGGGGCCGTACCAGTAACGATGGGCGTTTCAGTAGGCAGTGCAGCGCGCGTTGGTGCTGTATCAGGGCGACCGATGAACACAACCGGTATGCTAGTCGGCGTCTGCTGTGGGGGCGGGGCAGCTTCGATCGCCTCAGGCGCGAGCAGTGCAGCCGGGTTCAGCGCGGGCAGCTGCGGGTCACCTTGCCAACGGCTATAATCGGCCCGGGTATTAGCGAGCAGATTGCCAGGGTGTAGCGCAAGATTCGGCGCAGCGAAATAGAGCGCAAACTGCGCGATACCGCACATGGCGAGCAATGCCAGAAGCATGGCACACAGAACAAGCACCGGTAGTGTGCGAAGTTTAGGCAGCTGCAGCGAAGGGCGAACTCGATTTTTCAGGGCTCTGTGAATCATGTGTGTTGCGCAATGTAAAGCGGAATGTACTGCCCTGGCCCAATGTACTTTCTACAGAGATGGTGCCGCCCTGCCGTTCGACAAGTTGCCTGGCGATGGCCAGGCCGAGCCCGATGCCGCGCTCGTTGGAGTTAATACCTTCATTAGCCCCATCGCCGCGCATAAACCGCTGGAAGAGATGCGGCTGCATATCGGACGAGATACCGCGCCCGCTATCGACTACTTCGACAACAACCAGATCGCTGGCCTGATATGCACGGACTACAATCCCACCCTGGGCGGTGTAGCGTCGTGCGTTGTCGATCAGCTGATGCATAATCATACGCACCTGATCGAAATCGGCGAGCACCTGCGGCAGATCGTCCGGCACATCGATATCGAAGCTTAAACCTTTCTGTTTGATCGCGCTACGCAGTGGCCAAGCCGCCTCTTCGATAGGGCGTAGCACCGCGATCGCGTTAATGTCGGTGGCTAACGAACCCGAGTCGAGGCCAGCAATAATAATCACATTGCTGAGCAGGTTCGTCATATTATTGGCATGCTGCCGGATGGACTCGATAAACGAGCGTTGCTCTTCGTCGAGCGGGCCGACCAGGCCGCGCATAAGCAGATCGCTATTGCCGCGAATGACAGTGAGCGGCGTGCGCAACTCGTGCGAAATCGTGCCGATGAAACCCGTCTTGGCGCGGTCGACGGCAACCTCAGAGGTCATATCCTGCAAGACGAGCACGTAGCCGCGACGCTGGCCTTCGGCAGTGACCACCGGAGCAGCGGCAGCCCGAACGATATACTCGCCCAATGTGTAGAGATCGGCGGCGCGCTGCGAGCCGAAGCCCGGCACGCCCTCGGTCATCTTCTCAAGGCGAATGTCGGCCAGGCGCGCGGGTGCGGCATCGGCTTCGGCGAGCGAGAGCAATTTGCGCATCGCCTTGTTGATCAGCACGATTGCGCCATCGTCCTCGCAGACAATGATGCCATCGGTGATGCTCTCGACGATCGCGGCGCGCTGGCTCGATTCTTTTTGCACCTCGGCGTAGAGCTGCAGCAGGTGCGCCGTCATGGTGTTGAAGCTCGACGAGAGCACACCGATCTCATCGCGGGCCGACACATTGGCTCGGCGATCGAGTTCACCAGCGGTTACGGCGCGAGCGGCGAGCACAAGCTCTTCCAGCGGGCGGGTGATCATACGGGCGATAAAGATCCCGAGAACGATCACCATCAGCATCAGCACAGCGATGAAGGCGATAATCGGCTCACGAGCGCTGCTCCAGGCACCGACGATATAGTCGCGCGAGAGTGCCGGGGCAAGAATGCCAACATTGCTATTGCGAATGCGGAGGGGCACAAAAGCAAATTGATAATCGCGCCCACCGACCGACACTACATCGTAGACGGCCTGCGCACTTGGGTCGCTGTTCGCGCGATAGCGTTCGAGCAGCGCCGGGTTGAGCGGAGAGATATCGCCAGGGCCGGCGACAAGCGTGCTTTCAAGCGGCGCGCCCTGATCATCATAGAGCGAAATCGCCGCCGACTGAGAGCGATTTTGCAAGCTACCGAGCAGGTTATCGGCGCGCATAGCCACAATAATGCCGCCAACCACCGTTTCACCCTGACGAACCGGAGCGATCGTGGCAAAATACAGCGCGCCATTGTCGGCGAAACGCAGCAAACCAGCGTATTTATCGCCCTGATCATCGGCACCAGCGGCTAAAACCTGCTCTGCGAACCAGGTATCGGAGAGATCGAGCGCTTCATTTACCGAGTATGACGAATTGTTCACGCCGCTACCACGTTCGAGATCGGCGAGCGTCAACCCAGAGCGGTCGAAGAGCAGCATACGATCGAGGCGCACACCGGGCCGATCGATGCCAGACTGAAAGTAGGGGTCGAGTGCGAGCAGAAGCCCGGCGCTATCGGCGTTAGCGACTGCATCGGCGACGGCGGGCGCGCCGGTGGCCTCGTTACGCCCGGCAAAGGCAACTTCGCGGAGAAACTGAAGGTTGGCCTGCTCCTGGATGACGAGCGCATCGCCAGCGGCGCGCGTCACCACGGCGAGTTGATTATCGAGGCGTTCCTGCCAGGATTCGGCGACAAGGCTAAATACAACCGCAGAGCCGGCAAGCCCAATACAGAGCGTCAGCAAAACAAAAGGAATAATGATTTTATACTGGAGTCGCGAGCGCAACTCATCAAACAATAGGCGCATCGGTGTGTCCCTCGCCGCGTTGCCCGGGGAGACCGTAGGTAGAATGTACAGAAGCGAATGAAGCGCCTCGGCCACGCATCGATATACTAATTATAAGACGCTGCCATTAATGAAGCAGGTTGCATACCGGCTTACGACCTAAAAGAATCGTCATTTGACAGGCGCGGCGACGACAATCAGGCGCGGGCTGCTGCTATTGTACTCGTCTAAGTCGTAGCTACCATAGACAGCGCGCACACTAAAACCGGCACGGCTTAGCAGGTGTTCAAGCTCATAACGATAGAACCAGCGCATATTAAACTGCATCGTGCGGCGGCTTAGCATACCTTGGGCATCGATTTCATCGTAGAGATAGGTAACGCGGCTGATCTGGGAGGCCATGTCGCTATCGATAGCGACAAACTTCTGCACCTGCTTGCCATCAAGCTGGTAGCTACGGTCGAGGGAGAGATGATTATCCTCGCGGGCGATGGCGAGCGGATCAGGGTTAAAGAGATCGAGGACGAGCGAGCCTTTGCGTTTAAGCGCGCGACGGGCGTTTTCGAGCACGGCGAGCTGATCTTTGACCGCGTCGAGATGCATAAAGGAGTTGATAGCGACGAAGGCGAGCGCGAAATGGGCCTCGGGAAGGGCAACGGTAGCAACATCACCTTCGATCAGCGTGGCACGCTCGGCAAGCGCAGCGTCTTTTATACGAGCGCGGGCGCGGGCAAGCATGGCGGGGGAGATGTCGACGCCGGTGATCGTAAAGCCGTCTTCAGCGAGCGGCACAAGCACACGTCCACTGCCACACATCAATTCGAGCAAGGGGCCGCCGCTGCGTCGCCCAAGCTCGCGATAGAACAGCAGGTCGTCGAGGTGATCGAGGAAATCGGCGTCGTAGTAATGGGCAAAGGGATCGTAAATGCTCATAGTGATGCGCTGACGGGAGCCGTGATGTATGGGCCGAACCTTTGTGCTCTAGCGTTCACCGATGACACTTCACGCATCATCTATAGAAAGCCACTGAACGAGGCGATAAAAATAAGGCCACAATAGAGCAGAAAGCCAACAATGCTAAAGCGCAGCACACGGGGCGCGATGATCGGATCGAAGCGCGGCGTCTGCGGGCGATAGGGTGTCAGCGGGCTCGCACCGCTGGGCTTGATCCATTTGGGCAGTTTCTCTTCGCGGGTAGGAAGGCGCGTCACACTGGGGATCGGTTTGGGCAGCGCGGTAGCAGTGGGTGAACGCGGCATTGTGGAGCGCGGCGGCAAACCGCCACCGGAGCGACGCTGGGCGTTTCTGATGCCGCCAATAATACTGGAGAAAATGGCGATCACGATACCGCCCGCGACGATAGCGGCAAAGACTTGACCACTACTAACGGCAATGCCAAAGTTTTGCGAGATAACATTCGCCAAGAATGGCATCAGGCGACTAGCGGAGATAAAGAAGAGAAAAATCAGCGGGCCGATCCAGGCATTATTTTTACGCGGCGGTTGTTCAGACATAGCTACGTCCTTTTAAGAACTGCAATCTTGCTCAGCCCATTTGAAGAAATTGTAGCACGGACAGCGAGCGCTGAAGCCTGAGCCAAGCCTGGAAATGGCGACGAAAAGGGCTGTGCAAGGTGTTGACATTGATTTTCTTTTGGAGTACCATCAGTAGAGGTAGAAAATATTCAATCTCAGAATAATTTAAGCCTCATAAATTGATCAACTATCGGCGAGATAGACCTAGCGGGAAGGTTGAGGGCGATGACAGACACAGCGCTGCGTGCAAGTTATGTCGCGGCAATCGACCGGATAATGCGGCAGATTACGTGGCAGAGCCAGAAGCAACTTGCTCAGACTCTCAGTAGGTCAGATATTGACCTGACGATGCCGCAGATGCATACATTATTTGCGATTCGCTCGGCACGCACATGCCGGATGAGCGAGTTAGCTGAAATAACCCAGCAATCGGCGGGAACCCTGACGGGAATCGTCGACCGTCTGATCGAAGAGCACCTAGTTGGCCGGGTGCGCGACATCGACGATCGGCGGGTAGTGCAGGTGACGCTCACACCGCGGGGCGAGGAGAAAGCAGCGCTCGTCGAGCAGGCGCGTCGCGAGGATATGAATCGAATGCTGAGCCCCTTTAATCTGGAGCAGCTTCAACAGTTTGAGGGTTTGATGAGCCTTTTGTTAAGCGGGCTACACGAGATTTTTAATAACCACGCGATAAGCGAGAGCCAGCATACAAATGGCGCGCATCACAGTCAAGAAGGGCTGGCGCACCACGGCGGAGCTGAACATAGAAGGTACAGGGTGGC
>JAAUTF010000483.1 GCA_012031775.1 Candidatus Altimarinota bacterium
ATTGGTAACTAGCGCGCTCGTCGCGCAGGCTGGCGATCTCCTCGTCAGGGGGGATGTAGCGCGACAGCAGCACACTGCGGCTGCTGTGCTGCGGCGTGGTCAGCTCCAGATCGTCTTTTTGCTTATAGCTAAAAGGCCCCATAGCCGACGCTGCGCCGCCCGCCGAGGCGCTCTCGCCGAGCAGCGTGAGCAGGTGCTCGAAGGGCGCTTTGCTGTCAGGCGCATCGAAGCGCACCAGCAGCGCCAGCCCGGCCTCGGGCGCGTAGCTCACGCAGCCGACCTCGTAGTAGGCGGCTGCGCTGCTCACGCGATCGACCGTCACCCGCGGCACTTCATCCACGCTCCAGATCGGCGTCGCTGCCAGCCGCGCGCGCCAGGAGCGCTCATTTTCGCCTGGTTTCGCCCGCCAGGGCTCCCGTAGCGATCCAGCCTCTTCAGCGCTGATCCAGACCTTGCCGCCCTGCAGGATCAGCGGCGCGGCATCGATCTGCTCACCCGCGCAGACCGCCGCAAACAAGCGCGGCGAGAGGTAGCGCAGCTTCTTAAAGCCCTTGCCGATCGTTTCGTGTAGCACGTCGGTACCTTCAAGCTTCAACAAAGGCCGTGGCAGCAGCACCAGATCGCCCAGGCGCGGCAGCAGCGAGCTATGGCGCAGCGGCGGCGTACCTTCGGCAAAAGGCGTGGCCCAGCTCGGCTCGCCTTTTGAACCACGCGCGGGGGACAGCATCGCTGCCTCAGCCACCAGCGCGGCGAAGAGCGAATCCGAGGCCAGCGTCTCGCTCGTCTCCTCCAGGCCGACGCCCTGCCGCCCGAAGTGAAAGCGCAGCGCGGCACTTTTTCGACGTGGGGGTAATATGATACGTAGTGAGTTTCATCGATACAACGTTTCCTTGCATCCCGGCCCTCACCCCGGCCCCTCTCCGCGCGCGGGAGAGGGGTGGCCGCGCAAGCGGCGGGGATGAGGGCAAGATACTGGTAAACTTCTTTTACAAACTACTAACGGCTATTCCGTGGCCGTGCCGCCTGCAAACGTGGTGGCAAGCCACTTTTTCAGCTCATCGCGGTCGAGCGCACGCAGGCCTTCGAACGCATCGCCAAAAGGTTCCGGCTCGTTATAGGCTTGCTCCTTGACGCGGCGCGCACTAATGCTGATCTGCCTCAGTTTTACCTGGCCGTTGCCGCGCGAGCCCATGCCGCCGAGGTAATCGTCTTCGAGATGGCCCAGCGCATCGACGACGTGCAAAAACAGCCCGGCGACCTCGTCCGCCTTCTCGCCGTCGCCAGTGTAGACGCTAAACACCAGCTCTGCCGGGCCAAAGACTGCCCCCGCCGGCACCCGCTCGATCTGGCGCGGCGCTGCCGCCGAGGTCACGCGGTCGATCGCAGCTTCCCACTTGATCTCGGTGAACGGCAAATCGGCGCGCATCTTCTTCAGTTCCTCACGCGACTCGTGGGTTAGCTGAACATCGCGCACAGCTAAACGCGTTGGTGTGCCGATCACAAAGCGGTTGCGCTCGGGAAGTGTGCCGAAGACACCAGCTATCGCGCGGAATCGTTGATACTCGTCAGCACTCTCGGGCATGTGGACATAGACATTCGAGTTGACCCGAAAGGTCTGTGGCGCACCGAGTGCTTTTTCGGTCAATGAGCGCATTTTGCCCTTGAGCGAGGAGCCAGGAATATACGGCTGATTAGTGCGCGCATTGCGAATAACCGGCTTATCCACCCCGCCGATCTCAAGCCCACCGGCGGCACCACCGATATGCAGTCCAGTTACAAGTTCGATGTCGGCGCGCAGAAAAATGCGGCCGTGCAGCGTAATACGACGATCTGACATGGTAAATACTCCTGCTTAACTATTGCTGCCGCCATGGCGCCGATGATAGGCAAGGATGGCTTCAAAAAAATCTATGAAGTTACGGAAGTGAACAACACTCGTGCCCACCATTCCGATAGCATCGGAAAGGATCGCGACCAGAGCGCCCATCGCCGCTTTTCTATTGTCGTCGTCGCGGCCCTGAATACGGCCATACTGGTACGCAAGTTTTGGCCGCAGCATCAACAGCGAACGTTGCACCGATGTCGGAAGCGGCTCGTCGTCCGCAAGCGATTTCACATCCTGCTCGATTGTCCGCACCGTACCGAAAATATTACGAATTTGCGATGCAGTAACATCGCGCGCAAGCCGCTTGCCGATCGCCTCAGCAATCGTCGTAAGCTTCTCAATCGCTTCCGGCGTTGTTCCAGTGATGATGAGCGTTATCGTTCCCGCTGGCGTCAATTCAGTTGCAATTTGATCGCCCGTTTTGCCCTGACGGTTTTGAAAACTCATACGACCTCCCCACGTAACATGCCCCATGTGATGGCATCATTCCTCGGTACATAACAAGACAAGCAAAGTATGGGCGAACGACTTCTATCTGCATCGCTCATTCTGACTCCTGACTCCTGACTCCTGACTCCGGTCTCCAGTCCCCGGTCTTCTCCTCCCCGCGAAGCCTCAGCTGTGCCCAGCGCGCGGCGAGCCCGGCGCGCTCGATCCTGCGTGCGGCGATGGCGTCGCTGCCGAGGATGTGCTCGCGGAGCTTTTCGATCTCCCGCTGATTGCCTTTATCCCGCTCGGCGAGGCGCGTAAGCTGGTACGCCCCCTGCCAGACCCAGGGGCCATAGCCGAGTTGTGGTGCGCCGTTGTAGCCACGGCGCTGGTTCTGGCGCGCTTGCAAATCGAGGCGCTGTATGCTCATCAGCAGGCCGCGCGGTGCCTTGTGGACGGCGATTAAGTCGTGCAGCTCCTGGTGCAGTTTTGGCCGCCTCGGCGAACTGCTCCCAGCCCAGGGTGCGCCCAAGAAAGGTGATGGCGTCTTTGGCGTGGCGCCGGGCCGGCTAAAGGCCTTGGCGGCGTCGAGGGCGATGGCAGCGTCGGCGGCGGCCTGGTAGAGCGGGAAGCCAGCGCTGTGCAGCGTCAGGCCACCCGAGAGCGTCAGCGGCGGGTGCTCGTCTTTTCGTGGTGAGCGACCCAATACGTAGTGCGCGAAGTCGGCGCGGATGCGCTGCGCTAACGTCGGCATCAGGTGCCAGGAGCCAACTAGAAACAGGTCGTCGCCGCCGCTGTAGACGGCGTAGATCCCTGCGCCGCCAGCGCGCTCGTTGATCTGACGGCATAGCTCGCCGACCCAGCCCTCGAAGAAGCGACTCAGGGCCGCGCTCAGCGCCGCCGTGATCGCCAGGCCCGCGATACCTTGCGGGCGATCGATCCCCTTGCCGAAGAGATTGCCCAGGTCGTCGACATCCATGCGCAGCACGCCGATGCGCGCTACGCCCTCGCTCGTCGCCGCCAGGTAGTTGAAGGGGAGAACCCCGTTGACCGTGAGCTCCTGTTCATCGACGGCGCTGCGTGGTACCTGCTGATACTGGGTGACATCCCATGCAGTCGCGCGCCGCACCTCGGTTACGGTGTAGCGCAGACCGATGACATCACTGCCGCTTGCCTGCGTCTCGGCCAGATGCTCATCGTTGAGGAACAACAGACGACGGCGCTGCGTGCTGTAATCGCGTAGGTCAGCGAGGTCATCCAGCGGGCGAACCTGATAGCCGAGTTCGCTGACAACGTCGTGCCACTGTTCCAGCGCCCTGAGGGGCGCTCGCGGTGCGCCTGGCGTCACTGCAAGCAAGGTCGCGCGACCGAGGCGCTGCCCGAGATCGGCCAGGGACGCGCCCATCGGATCGATCGGCTCGCTATCGGGATCGTCTTCGGCACGCGGCGGCAGCGGCTGTTTGGGCTTAAAAAGATCTTTAAATGGTTCCTCGTCGAGATCGGCGAAGCGGCGGCGCTTGGCACTGTCGATGCCGTCGCTGAGGGCTTGCCAGGTGTCGTCGGCGTATTTTTCAGGCGCAAACCGCTTCCCGGCAAGTGCGAGGTACAGCGCGCCGCCGTGCGCCTTGAAGAGCACCGTGCCGATGCTTTTGCGCCACGCGCCCAGCTGCTCCAGTGCCGCGCCCGGGAGCAGGGCGTAAAAGCGCCCGCCACCGGCATAGAGCAGATTGCAGAGCGGCATCTTGGCTGTGTGCAGCACGAAATGCGCGCAGGCATCGGTGAGCAATTGCAGATAGAGCGAGCGCCCGCGCAGCTGCTTGGCCGCACCAGCCGCCGGCACACTGTAGATAAAATCTTGCACGCCGGAGATGTCGCCGCCGATCAGACACAGATCGCCGTCCGGATTGCTGGCACTCGCCGCTGCCAGCGCCGCGTGGAGGCGCGCCATATCGTAGAGCGACACCCCTACGAGCGATGAGGGTAGCGCCCAGGCAAAGCGCTGCAGCACAAAGAGTAGCCCTTCGAGTGCAGCCTCGCCGCGCAGCTGACGCTTGTGCAAATTGGCGAGTGCGACCTGCAATTCCTGTTGCACCGAAGAAGTGACGCTAGCTGGTGCGGTATCAACTGGAAACAGAACATTGCTGGTGAGCTGAAGTCGCTGAGGTAACACAAAGGCCTCAGGCGGTGGCTCGGCTGCCTCACCACTACTATGCAGCCGACTAAAGATGGTACGGAGCATCTCGTTGTTGGGGGCCGCCGAGCGCGTACCCTGGCCGTGCAACCATTCCCAGCTGCCTTGCAGCGCGGTAGAGATCCCTTGATCGGCAGGCACTGTGCCACTTGCAAGCGCGGCCCAGTGCTCAAGTGCGGCGAGCGCCAGCGCGTCTGGTGTTTCGGACATAGATCCTCGACTTCTGAATGGTGTGTAGAAAGTGTGTGTTGGGCCGCGACGTAGCCTATCAACAACACAACCTCTCATAGCATAGACCATGCATATGGGCGCAAATGCGCGCGGATGGACAGTGCGAACCGGTGGATGGAGGGAGCTTACCAGCTGTCTGGCACGAGTACATAACCAGGGCCAGCGTTTACCGTTCTTGTTCCGGTGCTGTCTCACCATAGATCGCGGTGAGGCCGAGCGCCGTCTTGCGCAAGAGCGCAACGAGCTCGGGCGGCTCCTGGACGCAGCAGGCATCGCCGTAGCGCAACAAAATCTGGCGGGCTTGCCAGAGATTGGTCACGGTGGCGGTCACGGTGGCGCTGCCGTCGTCGTGGTACGTGAT
>JAAUTF010000012.1 GCA_012031775.1 Candidatus Altimarinota bacterium
CCCCTGACCAGCACCCACGGCTTTTTTGAAACCTTTGTCTAGGGCCGCAGTATGTTGCGGCCCTACGGAGTGGCGCTTATGCATTCTCCTCGACAGCGCGGAAGATATCGGTATCGCTGATAATGCCAACGGGTTGTTCGTTCTCGACGACGACCACACGGCGAATGTTCTTGTCGAGCATCAGCGCCGCACAATCGGCCAGACTCGTCTGCGGTGTGGTGGTGATCAACGGGCGATTAGTGATTTCGTCGACCGTCATTGCGCCGACATCACGGCCCTGGGCGACAACCTTCTTCAGCACGTCGCGCATCGTCATGATGCCCCACTCATGATTGCCGTTGGGCTGCACCACAAGGCTGTGAATACCACGCGACTGCATAAGATGGGCGGCATCGCGCAGTGGTGCTTTACCAGAGAGCGTAACAATAGTGCGTGTCATCACTGCACCCACTGTCTGGCGCGGATAGATTGTACCCTCGCTGCGGTTGAGAATTTCGGGGCCGATGACGGCAGCGGTGGGTTCGCGCTCACCAGCAATGATCTTGTCCATATTGGCGATCATCGCGCTGGCGAACTCCGATGTCTTAACCTCGGTGGCACCCTGCATCAGGCGCGCAAAATCATAGGTGACAATTTTCTGATCGATCGTCTTCTCCAGCGCAGCGACGATCAAATCAGCCGCCTCAGTCCAGCCCATATAGCGTAACATCATATCGCCGGAGAGAATGACACTACCGGGGTTGACCTTGTCCTGGTCGGCGTACTTGGGTGCCGTGCCGTGGGTAGCCTCGAAGATCGCGTGGCCCGTGACATAATTGATATTACCGCCGGGCGCGATGCCGATGCCGCCAACTTGAGCGGCTAGCGCATCGGAGAGATAGTCGCCGTTGAGGTTGAGAGTCGCGATTACATCGAACTCGTCAGGGCGCGTCAACACTTGCTGCAAGGTGATGTCGGCGATAGCGTCTTTCACCAGGATTTTACCGGCAGCAAGGGCCGCCTTCTGCTCGGCATTCGCCGCCGACTCGCCCTGTGCCGCTTTGGTACGCTCCCACTGCGACCAGGTGTAGACATGTTCGCCATAGGCGCGCTCCGCGTATTCGTAGCTCCAGTCGCGGAAAGCGCCCTCAGTGAACTTCTGGATATTACCCTTATGAACAATAGTTACGCTTTTGCGCTTGAACGTAATAGCATATTGAATAGCCGCCCCGATCAGGCGCTCGGTGCCGATACGACTGACCGGCTTAATACCGACGCCCACCTCAGCGACCTGGCCCTCGGGCTGGCCGATCAATTTGAGGAAGGTATCTGTCTTTTCAGCGGTGCCGAAGCGAATTTTGTTAAAATCCTGTGGGAACTGTGTTTTGAGAAACCGAGCACAGCAGCGGCTTCATCTGTGCCGCCGCGATACTCGATGCCGGTATAGATATCTTCCGTATTCTCGCGGAAGATTACCATATCAACTTTTTGTGGGTTCTTGACGGGCGATGGCACGCCAGCGAAGTGGCGTACCGGGCGCAGACAGACATACAGATCGAGTAACTGGCGCAGCGCCACATTGAGCGAACGAATCCCGCCGCCGACCGGCGTCGTCAACGGGCCTTTGATACCGACCATGTATTTGTCGAAGGCGGCGACCGTCTCGTCCGGCAACCAGTTGCCCGTCTCACGAAAGGCCTTCTCGCCAGCGAGCACTTCGAGCCACATCAGTTTACGACGCCCGCCGTAGGCTTTTTCAACCGCCGCATCGAAAACACGCACGCTGGCATGCCAGATATCAGGGCCGGTGCCGTCGCCCTCAACAAAGGGTACAACCGGGCGATCCGGCACGATCAGCTGGCCAGCGCGGATGGAGATGATCTCGCCCTCCGGCACAGGTGGTATCGTAGTCATAAGGTCTCCTCGTAGGTCGCTGCATGTGATACAACTATAGCAATCCTAAACAGGTCGTGTTCGGGGCTGTGTTGTGGTGCGCGGCGTTGCCGTAGACCACAACATAACCCTCGTCCTAAACCGTTTAGATTTACTCTATAGTGATAAATCATAGATCGTGGCTATGATACCATATTTCACTTCTACGGTGCGATCTATTACTTTCATAAGAAAAAACTATAATAATGTCGGTACTAGTATGGCGTAGACGCGCATATTCAACCTTTGACCAGCTATTGCACAGTATATGCACATAAATCGTTCTCGTTGACACAAACTCGATAATAGGTATAATTTCTAGGTCACTATCGAGAAATTCATCACAGCAGGGGTACGCCATGTTGGCGAATTACTTCCCGATTCTGGTTTTGTTCCTAATCGCCGTCTTCATCGCCGTCTTCGTTATTGTCGTCTCCTCGTTGCTTGGCCCCAAACGAGGGACGGCGCGCAAGCTAGCGCCGTACGAGTCGGGCATGGAGCCGATCGGCCAGGCGATGCGGCGGGTGCCGATTAAATTTTACGTTGTCGCTATGTTGTTTATTCTCTTCGACATCGAAGTGATCTTCTTTTTTCCGTTCGCGCTGGTGTTTCGCCAGCTCGGCGTGCCTGGCCTGCTGGCGATGGGCATGTTCTTCCTCGTTCTGATCATCGGCTTCGTGTACGAGTGGAAGAAAGGAGCGCTGACATGGGAATAGAGGAAAAAGCGGGCGACCTTGGCATTGTCACCACCAGCCTCGAGACGGTAGTAAACTGGGGTCGCACGAATGCAATGTGGCCGCTCTTGTTCGGTCTGGCCTGTTGCGCTATCGAGATGATGGGCGCGCAGGGTAGTAACTACGATCTATCGCGCTTTGGTATGGAGTTAAACCGTGCCTCGCCGCGCCAATCTGATTTGATGATCGTGGCCGGGCGCGTCTCGCGCAAGATGGCTCCGGTAGTGCGGCGGCTCTATGATCAGATGCCCGACCCGAAGTGGGTGATTGCGATGGGCGACTGTGCGGCCTGCGGCGGTATCTTCAACAATTACGCAATCGTGCAGGGTGTGGACGAAGTAGTGCCGGTCGATGTATACGTAGCGGGATGCCCGCCGCGGCCTGAGGCGCTCATCCACGGCATTATGCTGCTGCACGAAAAGGTGAAGCTCGAGAAGATCAGCGGTGCTAAACAGCAGGCGATCCGCCTCGACGCGGGCACGCAGATCGTTCAGGTGCAGTAGAGCGCGTTGCGAATTGAGAACTGAGAATCAAGCGTAGAGCGCAGCGCCCTCACCTCGTATTGCTCGGCCCCCGCTGCCGGGGAGCGGGGGCGGGGTGAGGGCCGATACGCATTAGGGCAGACGCCGGGTGCATGCTTCGGCCCGAGCAACTGATAGACATCATGACAAATTCTGATCTTCTACGCGCGCTGCAAGAGCGCTTCGGCGCAACGATACTCGATAGCAGCGACCAGTACGGCGAGCTTCAACTCCACATCCGGCGCGAAGAGTTGCCGGATGTGGCACGTTTGCTGCACGACAGCCATGGCTTCGATTATCTGGAGAACCTGTGCGGCGTCGATTACTTGGGGCGTGAGCCGCGCTTCGAGGTAGTCTACCATCTGCTGGCGATCGCTACAAATCAACGCCTGTGTTTAAAAGTCGGTGCGCCGGAGCAAGACGCACGCGTACCTTCGCTAATTGCCCTCTGGCCAACAGCGACCTACCAGGAGCGCGAGGTCTACGATCTCTTCGGCATCACATTCGACGGCCACGAGCATATCACACGCATCCTACTGCCCGACGACTGGGTTGGTCACCCCTTACGTAAAGATGTGCCACTCGGCGACGAGGAGATCGCGTTCACCTTCAATCAGGAACGTATCTATGCGCACAAGCCCTTCGCACAGGAATGAAGCCTGGCCGATGTGAGAACCGTGACCGGTAAATCGCTGAGAGCAACCGCATCACTATAGAACCAAGAACTGTTGCCGCACCACACCACCCTGGCGACGGCACGGCTTGTGAAGGATCGCCTCATGACACAGACGCTTGAACTTCATGTGCCATCACCGCAAGAGATCACCGGGCCGGCGTTGGCAGGCCAGGGCGAGACGATGGTGCTAAATATGGGGCCGCACCATCCGTCGACGCACGGCGTGCTACGGCTTGTGCTCGAACTTGATGGCGAGACCGTGATCAATGTCGCGCCAGATATTGGCTTTCTGCATACCGGTATCGAAAAACGATGGAGAGCAAGACCTACCAGAAAGCGGTAGTCCTCACCGACCGAATGGATTATCTAGCACCGCTCTCCAATAATCTCTGTTATGCGCTAGCCGTTGAGCAGTTGATGGGCGTAAAGGTGCCAGAGCGTGCTGAGATCGCACGTGTACTGCTCACCGAACTACAGCGTATTTCGTCGCATCTCGTGTGGTTGGGCACGCACGCGCTCGACTTAGCCGCGATGAGCGTCTTTCTCTATGCGTTTCGCGAGCGCGAGCAAATCCTCGATGTCTTTGAGCTGGTTAGCGGCGCGCGTATGATGACAAGCTACTTCCGCATTGGCGGCTTGGCCTATCCGCTGCCGACAGAATTCCTCCCGACTGTACAGACGCTGCTCGATACGCTGCCGGGTCGAATCGATGAGTACGAAGATCTGCTCACCAACAACCCACTTTGGTTAGAACGTACGGTGGGGGTCGGCGTGATCGATGGGCCAGCAGCGGTGGCGTACGGGCTGAGCGGCGCAAACCTACGCGCTAGCGGTGTGGCACTTGATATACGCAAAACGAAGCCGTATAGCGGCTATGAAACGTATCAGTTCGATATTCCTATCGGCACACGCGGTGACATCTACGACCGCTACCGCGTGCGCGTGGCCGAGATGCGCCAGAGCGTGCGCATCGCGCAGCAGGCGCACGAGCGGCTGAGTGCGCTTGGGCCTGGCCCGGTGACCACGGCCAATCGGAAGGTTGCACCACCACCAAAATCCGAGATCACCGAGAGTATGGAGTCGCTCATCCACCATTTTAAACTGTGGACAGAGGGTTTTAAGCCACCACGTGGCGACTCCTACCTGAGCATCGAGTCACCACGTGGCATCCTGGGTTGCTACGTCGTCAGCGATGGTGGGCCGAAGCCGTGGCGTGTTCACTTCCGCGCACCGTCTTTTATCAACTTGCAAGCGCTGCCGCACATGGCCAAAGG
Source organism: Candidatus Altimarinota bacterium (assembly GCA_012031775.1). Lineage (GTDB taxonomy): Bacteria > Chloroflexota > Chloroflexia > Chloroflexales > Chloroflexaceae > JAAUTF01. The sequence goes on from JAAUTF010000012.1 coordinate 5,117, forward strand.
CCGCCTAGTGGCCGATCTTGTGGCGCTGATCGCTAGCCTGGATCCGGTGCTAGGCGAAGTAGATCGCTGAGGGTACAGGGAAAAGGTGACAGCTGACAGCCGAGCATGCATGGCGTTGTCTGGCTTCGCACTGTAACCTGTACCTATAACCTACACGTTATGTTAATAGAAACACAAAAACGAGATCGATGCCCTGCTTATGCGGTATGCCAGCCCGCGTAGTGCGGTGCTGCCGCTGCTTTTTATCGCGCAGGATCACTACGGCCATCTTACGTCGGAGGCGATCCGTGAGGTTGCCGACATTTTACAGTTACCAGCAACCGACGTTTTCGAGGTGGTTGGCTTCTATACGCTTTTCTACGACAAGCCGGTCGGTACCTGGATGTTACAAGTTTGCGACGATGTACCCTGTTGCTATCTCGGTGCCGAGGAGTTGATCGCGGCGCTCAAAGAGACGCTCGGCATCCAGGAGGAGCAGACGACGCCCGACGGCGTGTTTACGCTCCAACGGGTAAAGTGCCTGGCGGCCTGTAACCGCGCACCGGTTTTACAGGCAAACTTAGATTATGTCTACGATGTAACAGCCGACAGAGTGGACTCTTTGATCCGCGATCTGCGCGCCCGTGCCGACGAGGCGCAGCAGCGCGGGCGCTCCGGACGGCAGGCCGCCGATTTCGGCATTGCTGCTGATGGCGAACTTTATACAACTACTGTTTCCGGCAGTCCGGTAGTCACAGCGGCCCGTGGCTGTTGCACCAGCACCAGCAACCCCTGAGGCAGAGAAAATCGCTGCGCAAGCGACGGACGCAACTGTTGCCGAGCCTGCCAAAGAGGCGGCAGAAGAGCGCATTGAGGCTGAGTCGCCAATGGCACCTTCGCCAGATCGTTCGCCAGGTCACGCTATGCCTGTACCCGAAAAACAAGGTGAGCAGGGGGCGATCCCGGCCCAGGCAACGCAACAAGAAGCGCCTGTTGAAATAAGTACGGAAGCAGCGCAGAAGCCAGAGAAGCCACGTATCTCGCCGCTGTAGCATCCAGTAAGGGCGTAGCGTGCTGCGTCCCAACTAGTACACTGAAGCGCACGTTCGCCTCCGGCGGACGCCTGATTGTGGCGAGATCAAGCCCGCATAAAACCGGAAACGAACGTCCGCCACGCTGTACTAGTGAACTATCTCTCGGGTCTTTACTATCACTGGGGTACGCGCGTTCGACGCAAACTAACGCGTCGATAGGCGCAAAAATGGTCAATGCACAGACCCGCAAGGTCTGCGCCTAGAGGGAGCCAGTTATGGCACTGACTGAACATGTAGTGATGCGCGAGCTTGACATCCCTGGTATCGGGGATTTTGATATCTATCGCCAGCACGGCGGATGGGACGCATATTGCGTTGCGGTGAAAGAACAAACGCCAGCTGCAGTGGTGGCCGTGGTCAAGGAGGCTGGTCTACGCGGGCGCGGTGGGGCCGGTTTCCCCACCGGTGTGAAGTGGGGCTTCCTGCCAAAGGGTGTGTACCCGCGTTACTTGCTCTGCAACTGCGACGAGAGCGAGCCAGGTACATTTAACAATCACCAGATTATCGACAACAACCCACATCAACTGGTCGAAGGCGTGGCGATCTCGGCTTATGCAGTCGAGGCGAACACTGCGTATATTTACATGCGCGGCGAGTTTGCCGCCGCTGCTCGCACGCTTGAGGCGGCTATTGCGCGCGCCTATGCCGAGGGCCTGCTCGGCAAGAACATCCTTGGCAGCGGCTACGACCTCGATATTCACGTACATCGCGGTGCAGGGGCCTACATCTGCGGCGAGGAGACGGCGCTGATGGAGTCGTTGGAGGGCAAGATCGGCCAGCCACGCCTCAAGCCGCCTTTCCCGGCGGTGGCTGGGCTTTATGGCAAGCCAACGATCATCAACAATGTTGAGACATTAACCAATGTGCCAATGATCCTGCAAAAGGGCGTGGCCTGGTATCGCCAATTTGGCACCGAGAAAAGCCCTGGCACCAAGTGTTTCTCGCTGAGCGGCCACGTCAACCGGCCTGGTAATTACGAGATCCCCTTTGGGCTGCCGCTACGCGAGTTGATTTACAGCCCTGAGTACGGCGGCGGTATGCGCGACAATCGCCCGGTGAAGATTATCATCCCTGGCGGTGCCTCGGCACCCTGGCTCACCGGCGACAAACTCGATGTCACACTCGACTACGAAGCGCTCGCAGGTGCTGGCACCATGCTCGGCTCGGGCGCAGTGATCGTGCTCAACGATACTGTGCAGGCACCGCACCTCGCCTATAAAATGGATGAGTTCTTCAAACACGAGAGCTGCGGCAAATGCACGCCCTGCCGCGAAGGCACACATTGGCTGGTCAAGACACTGCACCGGATGACTGAAGAGGGCCATGCCTACGCAGAGGACATCCCGACGCTGCATTCGATCTATGGTCAGATGGCGGGCAACTGCTTCTGTCTGCTCGGCGAGAGCGCGGTGATGCCGATCAAAAGTGCCTTGCGCCTCTTCCCACAAGAGTTCGAGCAACTTGTGACGCAGAACGGCAATGGTCAACATAACGGTAAGCACCCTATCGCGCTGGAAAGCGTACGCTAAGCGGAGGCCGCTATGAGTACAGAGTTGCGCCGAACGCTCGCTAATCGCGATGCGCTTGTCGATCCGACAAACCAGTATTGGCGCGTGAACACGCTAGAGATCTACCGCCACCAGGATATCGAGCTACGCCACGTACACACCTTGCTGGCGGAAGATACGCTCACCTTGCCACTGCTGGCTGGCTTCAGTTGCCCCATTAAACGCTTTTTTGAACTCTAGAGAGAGTTTTTCTATGCCAGATGTGAACGTGACAATCGATGGCGTGCGTGTGGCAGTCCCTGTCGGCACGAATGTTGTCGACGCCGCACGGATGGTGCAGACGGCCATTCCGGTCTTCTGCTATCACCCACGGCTCAAGCCCGCCGGCATGTGCCGTATGTGCCTGGTGCAGATCGGCACGCCGAAAGTCGACCCGGCCACCCGTCAGCCGGTGCTTGATGAGAACGGCCAGCCGGTGATCGCCATGATGCCCAAGCTGCAAACCGGCTGTACCACACCGGTCAGTGAGGGCATGGTCGTCAAAACCGTTACCGAGGAGGTTGCAGCGGCACAAAAAGGCGTGCTGGAATTTTTGCTGACCTCGCACCCACTCGACTGCCCTGTCTGCGATAAAGGCGGCGAGTGCCCCCTGCAGAACCTGACAATGCAGTGGGGGCCGGGCAAGAGCCGCTTCGATTATAACGATAAGGTGCATTTTGAGAAGCCGGTAAAACTCGGCGACCTGATCTATCTCGACCGCGAGCGCTGCATTCTGTGCTCGCGCTGTGTACGTTTTCAAGACGACATCGCCGATGATCCGGTGCTCGGCTTCGATATGCGCGGGCGCAACTGGCAGATTATCAGCAAAAGTGAGCCGGGCTTCGACAGCAAGTTCTCGGGCAACACGACTGACATCTGCCCGGTGGGTGCCTTGACAAGCGCCGATTTCCGCTTCAAAGCGCGCGTCTGGGAGCTTGAGTCCAAGCCCGCTGTCTGCACGCTCTGCCCTGTGGGCTGTAATGTTAGCCTGGATATGCGCCACGACGAACTGATGCGCGTAATGCCGCGCGAGAATGCTGCTGTCAACGATATCTGGATCTGCGATAAAGGTCGCTTCGGCCATCGCTTTATCGCCAGCAGCGACCGTTTGACGACGCCGCTCATCCGTCGTAATGGCACCTTACAGCCAGCTACCTGGGAGCAAGCGCTGCAGCTCGTAGCCGAGAAGTTTGCCGCCGTGTTGAGCAGCAGCGGCCCGCAGGCAGTCGGCGGTATCGCCGCGCCGCGTCTGAGCAACGAAGACCTGTACACCTTCCAGAAATTCATGCGCCAACTCGGTAGCGACAACCTCGACCATCGCGTCGGCGCGCCCGGCGCGCCAGTGCTCGACGACCTAGTCGCCGATGTTGGGGTGGGCGTCGGCACCGATTTAAACGCACTCGGCCAGGGCACGACAGTCATTGTTGTCGGGGCAGACCCCGAAGAGGAAGCGCCGGTATATATGCTGCGGCTGCGCGCTATTGCCGAGCGCGGTGGGCATCTCGTGGTGGCCAACCTGCGCCCCACTAAGCTCGACCGCTCGGCAACGCTGCGGCTGCGCTACGGCCTGAATCGCGACATCGCTTTTGCGCGTGCGCTGCTGAAAGCGGTTCATGAGCAGGTGGCTTTCCAGAATCTGAACGCGCGCACGCAGCCTGGATGAATTGCGCAAACTGGTAAGCGGGCTCAAGCTCGACGATCTCGCTGCCGAGTGCGGTGTCGGTGTGGAACCGATCCGCAATGCTGCCAAGCGCTATATGGAAGCCGAAAACGCGATTATCGTCTACGGCCACGACGCCCGCAGCGCCGGGCTGCCGGTAGCCGAAGCGCTGGCGGCAGCCGCATTGCTGGCCGGTAAGGTCGGCAAGGCGAACAATGGCCTGATCGCGTTGCTCGACGGCGGCAACAGCCGCGGTGCGCTCGATATGGGCTTGCGCCCGCGCAGCGGTGGCCTGAATGCCGCCCAGATGTGGCAGGCCGCCATCGAGGGCAAACTCAAGGCGCTTTACATCGCCGGCCTCGATCCGGCGGCTAGTTTGCCGCAAGCGCGCGCCGCGCTAGAGCAGGCTGACTTCGTTGTGGTGCAGGAATTATTTCTTACAGCCACAGCACAACTAGCCGATGTAGTGTTACCTGCAGCATCGGTGGCAGAGCGCGACGCGACGTATACCAACGCCGAGCGCCGGGTGCAGCGCTCACGTCAGGCGCGTGGCTCTGTCGGCGAGAGTCGTGCCGATTGGCAGATTGTACAAGGTATTGCGCAGCGTCTTGAGTCATTGGCGTTCCAGCCTGCTGTAGCACCGGTTACACGCCAGGCAAAAAGGGCGGCACGGCGGTGACAACCCAGGTTGCAACGACGGCCAACGCGCGTTGGGATTATCTTGTGCCGAGCGAGGTCGCTGGCGAGATTGCCGCCACCGTGCCCAGCTATGCAGGCATTACTTATAACGTGCTGGCCGCCACCGGGACACCAGGTGCCTGGGGCCGTCAGGTGAACGAGGCCGTCTACTACGACGGTACGAGCTACGAGAACAACGAGGGCGTCGGCCTTCAATACCCGAGCGCGGTAGAGCGCGGCCAGGTACAGGTGCAGATCAGCCCCGCCACGCCCGTGCAACCAGACAGCGAGCACAGCTTCAGCCTAATGACGATGGCGTTAGCCTATCACGCCGACCCGCTGCTACGCGATTCGAAGCTGCAAACGCACATTCCAGCGGCGACAGCAGCGATCGCTGCAAGTGATGCGGCACAACTGGGTATTAAGCCCGGTGAGACGCTGCGCATCCATTCGGCAGCAGGGAGCATTGAAATGCCTGTACGGGTACTCGTCGATATGCCCGCTGGCTGTGTCATCATTCCGGTCGGCGTGGCCGATGCAGCACTTGCGATCGTGCAAACCGCACCGCGTACGGCAGTACATGTCGAGAAGCCGTAAGGGAACAGCATGAACTGGATCGACATTCTGATCATTGTTGTGCAGTGTTTTGTGATAGCACTGGCAACAACCGGCCTCTTCGCCTATCTGACGCTGTTCGAGCGCCGACTACTGGCGCGTTTTCAGAATCGCATCGGCCCGAATCGTGCTGGCCCCGGTGGCTTTATGCAGCCGATCGCCGACGCTGTGAAGCTATTTTTTAAAGAAGATATCGTGCCAGCGCTGGCCGATAAAGCCGTTTACCTGCTCGCACCAGCGCTCGCCGTTATTCCGGCGATCATTATCTGGGCGGTCATTCCGCTGGGCTGCTGGAACATCGCCGGCGGCTACGAGGCCTGCTTCAACCCAGAGGCCGGCCCATTGCGCAACATCTTGCAGGTGGCCGATATCGAAATCGGCGTGCTCTATCTGCTTGCCGTAACCTCGATCGGCGTCTATGGCATCACGCTAGCCGGATGGGCAAGCAATAATAAATACTCGATGCTGGGTGGTATCCGCTCCTCAGCGCAGCTGATCTCCTATGAATTGGCGCTCGGCATTGCGGTTCTCTGCGCCGTAATGACCGCAGGCACGCTCAGCACGCGCGGCATCGTTTACGCGCAATCTGGTTTCTGGCAGACGATCACTGGCGGCGCAGCGTTGCCCGGCCAGGCGATGTACTGGCTAATCGTGCCGCAGTTTCTGGCCTTCGTGCTTTTTATGGTCAGCTCAACAGCTGAAGTCGTGCGTGCGCCTTTCGACCTCGTGGAGGCCGAGCAAGAGATCGCGGGCGGCTACAACGTCGAGTACGGCTCGATGAAGTTCGCGCTTTTCTTTATGTCGGAATATATAAAGCTGATTGCCGTCAGCGCGATTGCGGTCACGCTGTTTCTCGGCGGCTGGCACTTTCCCGGCATCGAAGCGCTTGGGCGCGGCATCACACAGATGTTCGGCACAACCGCAGGTGCAGTTGCAGTAGGCCTGGCCTCGCTTGGCTCGTTTTTGCTTAAAATCGTCGGCTTCCTCTTTGTCTCGGTGTGGATCCGCGCCTCGTGGCCGCGTATGCGCTACGACCAACTAATGAACCTGGGCTGGAAGTGGCTGCTACCGCTGGCCCTGATCAATTTCGTATTAACCGCCGTGGTAATCGTGCTGATCCCCGACCCGCTTATTCACGGGCCAGTATTGTTCATCAGCGGCCTGATCGCGCTTGTGCTCGTGGCCAGCTTGGCGCGCACACCAAAGCCGCAGGTCGGCGAGATCACTATGGTGCCCGGCGGTGCTCAATCGACACAACAGTAAACACTATTGGCGTGACACCTTCGCAGTCCGAAGGTGCCACGCCGACACATCTTCATCGTCTTCTCCGAAGGAGAACATAGCATGTTTGGCCAGTTAATCAAAGGCCTTGCCACCACCGTGCGGTACATGTTCCGCCAACCAGTGACAGTGCAATACCCCGAAGTAAAGCGCCCGGTGCGCGAGCGCTTCCGCGGTCGACACGAACTGAAACGCTTTGCCGACGGCCAGGAGCGTTGTATTGGCTGCGCGCTTTGTGCTGCTGCTTGCCCCGCCGATGCGATACTGGTGGTGGCCGCTGAGAATGACCCGGCAAAGCCTAACTCGCCGGGCGAGCGCTACGCAGCGACCTACGAGATCAACATGTTGCGCTGCATCTTCTGCGGTTACTGCGAAGATGCTTGCCCGACCAATGCGATCGTGCTGGAGCATCAGTACGAGCTCTCGTTCTACGACCGCCGCTCATCTATATATACTAAAGATATGCTGCTTGTACCAGTAGACAAAGGCCATGGCGAGCCTCCACCGCTGCTGACTCAGGTACAGCGCCGCCCAAGCCCGCCCGCGCAGATCGATTTGTAAGACCCGGTGAGCAAAGGAACAAAAGAACAACCTTACCGGTACAGAAAGAACGCTCTTCGGTGCGCGCAAAACTGCATTTGCTTTCTGTGTTCCTTTGTTCGCTAGTGAGGATCGTCAATGGAACTCGCCCTATTTTTTGTCACCGCAGTGATCGCCGTCGTCGGCGCGCTCATGATGCTGCTCAGTCGTAATGCAGTGCATAGCGCGCTCTATCTGCTGCTGAACTTCGGCGCGATTGCGGTGCTCTACTTGCTGTTGAACTCGCCCTTTCTTTTGCAGTGCAACTGACGGTCTATGCGGGCGCAATTATGGTGCTGTTTCTTTTTGTCGTCATGTTGCTGGGCGTCGAGAAGGTCGAAGACACGCCAAATCGCTTGCGCTGGCAGACACCGCTTGCCGCCGCGCTTGGCATTGTGCTGCTTAGCCAGGCTATCTACCTGCTGCTTAATTTGGGCACGCTTCAGGCAACAGCCACCGAGGCCGGCGATTTCGGCGCGCCGGAGCAACTTGGCGCAGTACTATTTACCACGTATCTGCTGCCATTTGAGATCACTGGTTTTATCTTGCTGGTCGGCGTGATCGGTGTGGTGGTGCTCAACCAGCGCCGCCGGGCGAAGGTGTAAGTAATGGTACCTACAAGCTATTACATTTTGTTGAGCGCAGCGCTGTTCACAATCGGTGCGGTCGGCGTTCTGGTGCGACGCAACGCGATCGTGATTTTTATGTCGGTGGAACTTATGCTCAACGCCGCCAATCTTGCCCTGGTGGCTTTCGCCCGCGAACGGCTCGACATCAATGGCCAGGTGCTGGTTTTCTTCGTCATCACCGTGGCGGCGGCTGAAGTCGCGGTGGGCCTGGCGCTACTGGTGGCGATCTTCCGCCTGAAAAATACCGCCGATGTGGACGATTCGAACACGCTGAGAGGATAGCGGCAAATGTACGAGTATCTCTGGCTTATTCCTGTTTTGCCGCTGGTCGGCTTTTTGCTCAACCTATTGCTGATACGCCAAGAGCGCCTCGCGGGCTGGATCGGCTCGGGTGTGGTGCTGGCCGCCTTTGGTGTTGCGCTGTATGCAACTATTCAGCTTGCCGCGCTGCCTGAAGAGGCCCGCCGTATGACAACAACGGCATGGGAGTGGATTAACGCCGGCGGGTTGCGCGTGCCCTTCGGCATTATGCTCGACCCGTTAAACGCTGTGATGGTGCTGCTTGTCACCGGCGTGGGCGGGCTAATCCATATCTACTCGATCGGCTATATGCACGGCGATAAGCGCGTCACGAGCTACTTTGCCTATCTAAACCTCTTTGTCACCATGATGCTCTTCCTGGTGATGGCGAACAACATGTTGCTGCTCTTCCTTGGCTGGGAGGGTGTGGGCCTCTGTTCGTTCCTGCTGATCGGCTACTGGTTCGAGCGCGATGCTGCAAATAACGCCGCCGTCAAGGCTTTCATCGTCAACCGCGTCGGCGATGCCGCTTTCCTGGTGGCGATGATGATGATCTTCTTCTACTTCGGCACGCTCAACTTCTATGAGGTTGAAGTAAATGGCGAAGTGCTGCCGGGCTTTGTCGAGCGCGCCAGTGAGATCGCTGGCGCACGATCGGGCCGAGCTGGCAGCCCTTCCTCGTCGCTACCGCGATCTCCTTCCTACTGCTGATCGGTGCGACTGGCAAGTCGGCCCAGGTGCCACTTTTTGTCTGGTTGCCCGACGCATGGCGGGCCCTACACCAGTCTCGGCGCTCATCCACGCGGCGACGATGGTCACGGCCGGGGATCTACCTGATGGCGCGTCTGGATACGATCTTCACCTTCTCGGCCACCACCCAGGGATGGGTGATGGTGCTAGGCGGTTTGACGGCCTTTATCGCCGCGATGGCTGCCGTCGCCCAGTACGACATCAAACGTGTGTTGGCTTACTCGACGATCTCGCAGCTTGGCTTTATGGTCGCCGCCTGCGGTATGGGCATTTATGTGGCAGCGATTTTCCATCTGCTCGTACATGGCATCTTTAAAGCGCTGCTCTTCCTCGCTGCAGGCTCGGTGATCCACGGGACGCACGACACCCAGGATATGCGTCGTATGGGTGGGCTGCGTAGCGCGATGCCGCTGACCTTCTGGACATATGTGATCGGCGCAGCAGCGCTGGCCGGTATTTTCCCGCTGGCCGGCTTTTGGAGCAAAGACGAGATCATCGCCCACGCGGTCGGTGCTAATTTCTTTGTCTTTATCTTGCTGGTAACGACTTCGCTGCTTACCGCTTTCTACATGGCCCGCCAGGTGACCATGGTCTTCTTTGGGCGACAGCGCGACCCAAGCTACCAAGCCCACGAGAGCCCACGCATTATGACCGCACCGCTGATTGTTCTGGCTATCGGTACTGCAGTTGGCGGTGCGATCAATTTGCCGCAGCTGCACTGGCTTACGGATTGGCTGCGCCCGGTGCTCGTCGAAGAACCCGCCGAGTTCAACATTGTGCTGGCGCTAATTGTGCTGGCGCTATCGCTCGGGATGGCCTATCTGGGGTATCTCTTCTACCGCAACACCGAGGTGCAGATCCAGGTTGGCCAGCACGATCCCTTGTACCACTACACGGGCGACATCTATGAATTGGCAGAGGAAGCTTGGTATTTCGACCGCTTCTATAATCGTGTGGTAGTCGGTGGCTACCGGCATGCGTCACGTTTCTTTGCTAACATCTTCGACCCACAGGGTATCGACGGCCTGGTGCGCGGGGTGGGTGGGCTAGCAACATTAGCCGGCCAGGGAGTGCGTCGCCTGCAGAGCGGCTATGTGCGTATGTATGCGCTCTTCTTTCTGCTCGGTGTGATCATTGTGCTTGGCTATCTATTGATGTTTATATAACGTTTGTAGCGGTTGGTGCGTTGCACTAACCGCCACAAACAAACAACTATGGAAACTTTGATAATACCGCCGATAGACTGGCGGGTGATCACACCGCTGTTAATTGTGCTGGGCTGGGGCTCGCTGCTGCTGCTGATCGATGTTTTCTTGATTGGCGAGAAGCATAAGCGCGTCACCGCCTACCTGCCATGGCGGGGCTGATTGTGGCTGGACTAGCGGGCATCCCGCTCTGGAATCTGAACGCGTCGACCTTCAGCGGGATGATCGCGCTCGATAATTTCGCGCTGACGTTGATCTGGATATTTGCTATTGGTGGTGTGTTTAGCATTGCGCTGGCGATCGACTACCTACCGCGACAGGGGATTGAAGAAGGGGAGTTCTACCCCTGATGCTATTTGCGATCGGCGGTATGATGTTGTTGGCTCAGGGCACAGACCTGATCGTGCTCTTTCTCGGCCTGGAGTTGCTCTCGATCACGCTCTATATTCTGACGGGCTTCGCCTACCCGCGTGTCACCTCGGAAGAGGCGGCGATGAAGTACCTGATTCTCGGCGCGTTCGCTGCCGGCTTCTTCGTGTACGGCATCGCGCTGATATACGGCGCCACCGGCTCCTCGTCGTTTGCGGCGATCACGGCAGCGCTGAACGAAGGCAGCGCCGATCGCTCACTCTTGATGATCGGGGCGGGGATGGTGCTGGTCGCTTTCGGCTTTAAAACCTCGCTCGCACCCTTTCAATTCTGGACGCCGGATGTCTATGAGGGCGCGCCGACACCGGTGGCAGCCTTTATGTCGGTAGGCACAAAAGGTGCAGCCTTTGCCGCATTGATCCGGATTGTCACGCTAGCACTGCCTGAGCTGTCGTTCTTCTGGCAGCCACTGCTAGCCACGCTGGCCGCCCTCACTATGCTGGTGGGCAATCTTGGGGCATTGGGCCAGCAGAACGTAAAACGTATGCTCGCCTATTCGAGCATCGGCCATGCCGGCTATATCCTGTTGGCGGTGCTGGCGCTCGGTGCGCGCGGCACTGAGGCCTTTCTCTTTTACCTGCTAGCCTATACGCTCACAAATCTGGGGGCGTTCGCGATCGTGATCGCCCTGGAGCAGCGCGGCGAAGCTTTGTGGAGCATCAGCGATTTCGACGGGCTCTTTCGGCGTTATCCGCAGCTGGCGCTAGCGATGGCGGTGTTTATGCTCTCACTGGCAGGCGTGCCACCGCTTGCCGGTTTCTTCGCCAAGCTCTACGTTTTTACGGCTGCCTACGACGCTGGATGGGGCTGGCTGGTGTTGATCGGCGTTATCACTAGCGCCATCGCCGCCGCCTTCTACGTGCGAGTGGTGGTGCGAATGTTTATGGCCGAGCCGGGCCGCACGGCCCAATCCGAGGTTTATCGCGGCTTACAGATCGGCATCGTCCTGGCGGCGCTGGCCGTCCTGCTGATTGGGCTCGTCCCTGCACCGCTGACTAACCTGGTCGAACAGTCTTTGATCGCATTAGGTGGGTAGATTGAACCGCGCAGTAGGGGCGCAGCATGCTGCACCCCTACTGCGCCGAACACGCCCCTACTGCGCCCCTATGCGCTCTCCACGTGCTGCTCAAGCACCACAATACCATCCTCGTCGGCGTAAAGATAGTCTCCTGGCGCAAAGCGCACCCCCGCAAAGGTTACGGCGATATCGCGCTGGCCTTCCCCGCGTTTCCCACTGCGGCGCGGATGGGCAGCAAGCGCCTGTATACCAAGGGCGAGCTGGCTGAGCGCAGCGCTATCGCGCACGCAACCGTAGACAATAATCCCGGCCCAGCCATTTTGCACCGCCAACATGCCGAGCTGATCGCCAACGAGCGCACAGCGTAACGAGCCGCCGCCATCGATTACTAAAGTGCGTCCTGCGCCAGGCTCTTCGAGCAGTGCTCGCACCAGTGTATTGTCCTCAAAAACTTTTAAGGTGCTGATCGGGCCCCTGAACGTTTGTACCCCGCCGAAGGAGCGAAAGAGCGGTTCAGCCACTTGTACTGCATCGCCGTGCGTGTCACTAAGATCTGTCGTTTTCATCAAACTTCGTCTTTCGAGTACAATGCTTACAACTGATACGGTAACCCTAAATTATTGGTAAAGTGCTGGTGTGAGCAGTGGCGGCGACGCTACCACTGTTCACACCAGCTTACTCACAAACCCCGTTTGGAGCGAGTATCATTGTGCGTGGCTGCGCCGCGCACAATGATACATCTCTTAACCTATGTAGGATTGCTATAGTATCACAGGATCATCTATGCCAACTGAGATCGTCAACCTTGACGAGCGCTGGCAGGCCGAGGTACTGAGCTACCTGCGCCGCTCGCCCTACCGCAACTCACTGCCGCTGGCGAATGTAACACAGCTGCGCGCCCACTGCGATGTTGTGCTCGCACACTACAACGGCCAGGTAGTGGGCATGGCGTCATACTACCGCGATTTGCCTTTCGTCGCGACTACCTTTGCCGTCGATCTGCCGCAAACCCTGCCCCTGCTGCACACTGCCCTGGCCGAACAAGCGCCAATACTGCACCAGGCCACGCTGAGCACCGTGATCCCGGAGCAGCGTGTACGCCAATTGGCCGCCTGCACAACGATCGAGTCGGTTGAACTTGAAATGCAGATGGTCGTCGAGCCGGAGACATTGCGCCCCCATAGCGATACGCGCGTACGTCGCCTGCGTAGCGACGATCTTGCAGCGATGGGGGAACTTGCACGGGGCGGCGGCCTGATGGCTTGGCGACCGGCTGTATTCGACCACGGCCCCGCTTTCGGTGCCTTTGTGGATGAGCGCTTGGCGGCCATGGCTACAACCCACTTCGCCACTACCGACGTTATCGAGATCGGCAATGTTGTCACCCACCCCGACTTCCGCCGACAAGGCCTCGCTAGTGCCTGTGTAAGCGCGCTCGCTGCTAACTGCTTCAACCTTGCACCGCGCGTCTACTTGTTGGTGATGGACAATAACCCTGGTGCCCAGGAAGCCTACCGTAAACTTGGCTTCTGGCCTTCTGAGCGCTTCGCCTTCGTCCACTATCAGCTGCCGCTTATGCGCGCCTGAGGAGGTGTCGATGAGGCAGTGTTGCTAGCTTAACTGGCGCGCAAAGGTGTACCTGCGAGATCTAGACAAATTAGCTTATATGTTCTATAATAGATCGACAGACGCCGAAGCAGTGCTTGTGCGAACAAGCCAGATACAATAAGGGACGAGCAACTATGATTGGGCGCAACAAAGTGCGAGTCGTGCAAGAAAGTGCAACCTGCAGTACGCAAATGGGAAGAGCATGGCGCGGATGACGCCAGGCAATGGGCGGTTTGTGCCACTAGTAGGTTTCCACGTCGAAGCGGGCAAAGACAGCGATCTCGATATGGCGATGCAGGCGGCAAAAGTCGCCCAGATCGAAATCAAGCATCAGCGCCCAGGTGGGGCCGAAATCATTCGCCACTGGCATATCGGCGAGCGCATCGCCTTCTACCCGGTAACAAGCGGGCCGGTAGCAGCCACGGTTGCAGCGAGCCTGGGCGAGCGCAATGTGCAGGCGACCGCAGAAGCAGGGCTTGGTATGCGCTGGGGCAGTAACGAGCGCAGCAAGATGGCGGTGCGCGGCTACCTTGACGTGCTGGTGCGCGCGGGCCACATGCGCCTGTTTCAGCTCAGCGTGCGCTCGCGGATGACGGATGTGCTGCTGAACGCACTGCTTGACCATGGGCGCGTCTGCGAGGCCGCCGACCATCTCGTCGACCGCAGCAAGCACCCCGATGTGGTCAACTTCCACGAGATCGCCCTGCCGCTTGGCCCGGGCAACGAGGAGGAATGGGGTAAAGGCGATGACCGCCACTGTTGTGCCATTTATGAGCCTGCACCCGGCGACGATCGACAACGAGTATCTACGCAGTGTCTGGCGGCCCGATACCGTACACGCCGCCGCTCTACGCGACTGGGATAGCATCCAGGTCTGGGCCGCCGAGTACGCCAGCCAGAGTGAAGAAAGCTACCAGCGTCCCGTCGAGGAATACCACAGCAACGGCACCGACGACGTGCTTTAACAAGAATTCAGAAGGCAGGAGTCAGCATTCAGAAGGTTGGCGAGCTAATTCCTGAATGCGGAAACCTGACTCCTGCCGCCTCTTGCATCGATCCGCTCGACCACCAGCGGCACTGGCGAGCGATCGCTTAGATCTTGCCTCCTGACTTCTACCTCCTGACTTCTACCTCCTCCAGTTTGACTCCTCTGCATACCCTTGTTATACTTGAGGCCTCAAGGATTCATAGCGATCAGATCCTAGATTGAGAGCTTTTCTCTCTTGGACAGCCCAAAAACAATTGTCGGCCATCTTGCCCCAGATCTCGATTGCCTGACCGCAATCTGGATTATTATGCGTTTTGGCAAAGCTGCGGAGGCTGAGCTAGCCTTTGTACCGGCCGGCCGTACCCTCAACGATCGCGCTCCAGATGAAGATCCGACGATCATTCACGTCGATACCGGCAATGGGCGTTTTGACCATCACCATAGCGCCGATACCAGCCTGAGCGCTGCCGAATTAGTACGGCGCAGCATTGTTCCCGGCGATGCCGCCCTTCAACGTCTTGTAGAGCAGGTCACCCGAAATGACCATGCCGAACTGAGCGTCGGGCCGCTACGCCAGCCGATCTTTTTTAATATCAACGACTTGATCGCTGGCTACAATGCGCTGTACCCTAACCGTCCGCATCATGTCGCCCAGGCTATGCTGCCGAACCTCGATGCGTGGTACGAGCACGAGGCGCGCCAGATCCGTATGGAGCGCGCCTTCGCCCGCCGCCTCGAATTTCGCACCCGTTGGGGCCTCGGCATCGCATTGCAGAGCGACGACGGCGCATCAAGTCGCCTCGCCTACCAGCACGGTGCCGTGCTCTACGCCTACCGCGATCGGCGGGGCTATATGGGTATTGCCGCGCAGCATCGCTCCGAAGTAGATCTCTCACCCATTTATGTCGACTTACAGCGAATTGACAGCGAGGCCGATTGGTACCTGCACCCTAGTCATCGGCTTTTACTCTGTGGTACGCCTAAAGCGCCACCACGCCATCGCTCCCACCTCTCCCTTGAACAGCTTGTCGAGGTGATACGAAATACGTAACAGTGCGCGTTGCGGCTTTCACGACGGTATGCAGAAAGTTGCACGATCTACCTCCATCTGCAAACGTCGCAGCGCCTTTCATTCTTGTGGCTCGCGCAGAGTACGGGCAAGCTGCTTCATGCCACGGTGCTGAAGCAGTTTTACCGCGCCTTCGCTTTGTTTAAGCTGTTGCGCGATCTCACGAATCGAGAGATCCTGCCAGAAACGCATTGCAATCACTGTGCGCTGGCGCTCTGTTAAACTTTGCAGCGACTGCTGTACTTCCTCTTGAAGCGCGTGCTGGTCGATATTTTCCTCCGGCCCCTCACAAACATGGCCCCATTCTTCAAGCGGTAGCGGCTGAACCCGGCGGCGCTGATCGATGATGCGGTCGTGCGCGATACGGTATAGCCAGGCCTCGATCGAACTGCCGCGCTCTTCATAACGCTCGATGCCTTCGATCATGCGCAGAAAAACTTCGGCACGGATATCCTCTGCCTGTTCAGGATCGCCAAGCCGCCGGTAGGCGTAACGAAAGATTGCTGGCGCGTGGAGTTCGTAAAGATGGGCTAGT
>JAAUTF010000013.1 GCA_012031775.1 Candidatus Altimarinota bacterium
TTGGCCCGCCGAGCATGGGTCACCACGCGCTGCTCGCCGAGATCGCCGACCGCACGCGTGGCCGCGCTATTCCTGCCGAAGATGGGCCGGGTGCCGGTGCGATGACGATGAGCACACGTAGCACGTCTACAGCAGCGACGCTCAGCGCCACACTACCTGGTTTCCCAGCCACGCTCGACAACCGCCTCGCCGACATCTACAAGAACCTGGCCGAAGAGATCGCGCGCCAGCAGCGCCTCTGGGAGGTGACCGACACCATCGGCGGCCAGTTCTTCGTGCTCGAATACGAGGTCAACGTCGAACCCGCGATGCGCGAGGCGGTCTTCACCGTCAACTGGCAGAACATCGAGGCCGACGTCGATCTCACCATTACCCGCCCCGATGGCAGCGTAGTGCTGGCCGACGACAGCGACGCCGACTTCCGTAGTGATCGCACGCACCGCCAGGTCGAGATCAAAGCGCCGGAGCCAGGGCTCTACCGCGTACAGATCGAGGCGCTGAAGGGGATGACGGAATTTGTCGGTTTCCTGGCGGGCCAGACACCGGTGATCGACCGCATCCTGATCGGGCTGACACCGCCGGAGCGGGTGGCCAACGTGCAGATACCGCTGCTGCTCTTCCTGGGCGATAGCAAGCCAGTCGCCGGTGCCGATGTGCTGGCGGCGGTACAGGCTCCGAACGGATCGGTCGAAGAGATCGTGCTGCGCGACGACGGACTTAACGGCGATGGCAAGGCCGACGACGGTGTGTATGGCGGTTACGCCCGCGACACCGAGCAGATCGGTAGCTACGCGGTAAAAGTGCGCTCGACCGGCACCGCGACGCAGGGCTACTCCTTCGAGCGCCTGAGCCTGAGTGGGTTTAGCATCCGCCCGCTGGTGGCCTATGTATACCAGGACGATCAAGCGCGTGCGCAGGAGTACGAAAAGTTGCTGGAGGCCAACGGCTTCGGCGTTGAGACAATCACATTGAGCGCGGTGCCAACCACGGCCTGGGAGCGCTACAGCCTGTTAATTATCGGCGAGGACACCGGAGATTTGGGTGAATGGGGTACCTCGGAGGCGCTCGCCGTGCTGCCGCAGTACAACGTGCCGGTGATCGGTGTAGGCGATGGCGGCTACGCCTACTTCGGCAAACTCGGCCTGAATATCGGCTGGCCGCTAGCGGCGAGCGGCGGCAGCGCCGACGCAACGAATCCGCAGGTCACCTTCCCACTGCTCTGGGCGCGCCCCTACGACTTCGAGCCAGCCAGGCTCGACGGCGAGCTAAAGCTTTACAACGCGCCACAACGCACCTTCGCCTACCCCGACGAGCGCGTGATGCTGCGCCATAGCCGCCTGCCGAGCAACCAGACCTATGCACAACTCGTGCAATCCTCGCCCGACGGCAAAATTCGCGGCGACGAGTTTATGTGGGGCTTCAACGGTGCCCCATCCGATATGACCGACGCCGGACGCCAGCTCTTCGTCAACACCGCCTACTGGATGGCACGGTAGAGTAGATCGCGCCGTAGGGGCACAGCATGCTGTGCCCCTACGACGCGCCAATAAGTGGAACATACACACGCCGGGCGTCAGCGTCTAAGATGATCACCGGCAGCTCAACGGGAAAGAGCAGCGCCGTGTTATCGACAAAATAATCCTCGCCCATAATCGCCGTGCCGCCAAACAAGAGCCCCACCAGAACCGGCTCCGTCGCCGGGCCGCTCAGCGTCACCGAGAACGCCAGCACGTCGCTGCCCTCGGTTGTTGTGCGACTGTACTCATCAAAACCCACCGCGCTTGCGCTTTAACCAGATTTAGATTATCATTCAAGCACCCCAAATTTGTTCCCGCGCAGTGCCGCCCGGAGGCCCCTCGTTGTGCAGGAGGTCACGTTTTGACGATCGATTTCGATGTTGTTCAGTCCGATCAGGCGCATCTGCTGCACCCGCTCTATCACCCGACGGCGCATCAGCAGCCGAAGATCTGGGTTAGGGGCGAGGGCGCTTTTGTCTTCGATAGTGCAGGCCAGCGTTATATCGACGGCCTCAGCGCATTGTGGAACGTGCATATCGGCCATGGCCGCGCCGAGCTTGCCGCCGCCGCTGCTGCGCAGATGGAGACGCTGGGCTATTTCTCGGCTTACACCGGCTCGACGAACTTGCCCGCGACCGAACTCGCGACGAAGCTTAGCACGCTGTTCTACCCGCAGATTAACACATTTTTTTTCACCAGCGGCGGTGCCGAATCGACCGAAAGTTCGTTTAAGACGGCGCGCTTTTTCTGGAAAGCCGTGGGCAAGCCCGACAAGGTCAAGTTCATCTCGCGGATGAAGGGCTACCACGGTGTGACGATGGCGGCGATGGCTGCTACCGGCCTGCCCGCCTACTGGCCGATGTTCGAGCCGCGGATGCCCGGTATCTCGCACATCGAGTCGCCCTACCCCTACCGCTTCCACAGCGAGCGCAGCGATGTGAGCCCCGGTGTGGCCGCCGCCGATCTGCTTGAGGCGGCGATCTGCCGAAGGCCCTGAGACGGTGGCCGCCTTTATCGCCGAGCCGGTGCAGGGTGCTGGCGGCGTCATTGTGCCGCCCGAGGATTATTTCCCACGTATCAGAGCGATCTGCGATAAGTACGAAGTGCTGCTGATCGCCGATGAAGTGATCACCGGTTTCGGGCGCACCGGGCGCTGGTTTGGTCTGGAGCGCTACGGCGTGCAGCCCGATATCGCGCAGTTCGCCAAGGGCATCACCAGCGGCTACATCCCACTCGGCGGCATCGGCGTGAGCGACGAGATCCGCGATGCGATCGACGAGGTTCCGCCCGAGAAGCGCTGGATGCACGCCTTCACCTATTCTGGCCACCCTACGAGTTGTGCAGTCGCGCTCGCCAATATCGCGATCATCGAGCACGAAGGCCTGGTCGAGCGTGCCGATGAGGTCGGGACACGCTGGCAGGAACAATTGCGCGCGCTCTACAGCCTCGATCACGTCGGCGATGTGCGCGGTATTGGCCTGATCGCCGCTGTCGAACTGGTCGCCGACAAAGCGACGAAGGCGGCCTACCCGGCCAGCGACAATATCGGCGTCAAAGTCGGCAAAGCCATGATGGCGCGCGGCCTTGTCACCCGTGTGGTCGGCGATACAATTGCCTTTCACCACCGCTCGTCACGCCCGAAGAAACGCTCAGCAGCATTGTCGACATCATCGGCGAGGCGGTCGCCGAAGTGACCGGATAAATCGCAAACACTCGCCGGTCGCGGTGCAGCAGGCCGCGCCCCGACCGACGGGTACCGTAGGAGAGCTATCATGGCAGTCACACAAAACGCAGGTTCGGCGACGGCGATCAACACACGCAAAATTGTGGTGGCAGGGGTGCTCGGCGCGATCGCGATCGTACTCGGGGTTACCCAGTGGGGCTTCATCCCGGTGCCCAATGTCAGCGGGCGGGCGACGATTATGCACGTGCCGGTGATCCTCGGCGGTGTGCTCGAAGGCCCGATCGTCGGCATGCTCGTCGGCTTGATCTTCGGCGTGTTCAGCATGCTGCAAGATACCACCGGCCTCTTTACCAACCCGCTCGTTTCGGTGCTGCCGCGTATTGTGATCGGCCTGACCTCCTGGCTCACTTTTCGTAGCCTGGTGAAGATCAACATCGATCTCGCCGCCGCCGCCTCTGGGGTTGTCGGCACTCTCACCAATACGATTCTGGTGGTTGGTATGCTGATCGTACTTGGCCTCTTGCCCTGGGCTGCCGTGCCGACACTTGTTCCGCAGGTGATCGCCGAAGCTATTATTGCCGCTATTCTCACCGTGGTAGTTGTGCGCGGTGTGAGCCTGGTGCGCTCAGGTCGCACGACCGCCAGCGATGTAACTCCGCGCGATAAGTCGTCCTTCTAAAGCTGGTGTAGCGTGATAGGTGCAGCGTGACTGTTGAAACATGTTGCACCTATCACGCTTCCTATACTTTGTAACCGCTAACCCGTAACCCTCATGCTTGACGCTGAGCAGCTATCCTTCTCCTACAATTTCGGCAAAGCCGACGCGATCGTTGCGCTTAAGGCGATCGATCTGCGCGTCGCACCCGGCGAACTCGTCGCCCTGATTGGCCATAATGGTAGTGGCAAAAGCACGCTCGCCAAACTGCTCGCAGGGATTTTGACGCCCACTGGCGGACGTTTCAGCGTCGACGGTGTACCTGGCGAGGAGGCGCAGCTTTGGGAGATCCGCCGCCGCGTCGGTATGGTCTTTCAGCGGCCCGACGATCAACTGATCGCCAATACGGTGATCGACGATATCGCGTTTGGGCCAGAGAACCTCGGCCTACCGCGCGCTGAGATCGAGGTGCGTGTGCAACGGGCGCTCGCTGCGCTTGGTATCACCGCTGTCGCCCATAAGCAGATCAGCGAGCTCTCCGGCGGCGAGAAACAACGCGTCGCCATCGCTGGCGTGCTGGCGATGCAGCCTGGCTACCTCATCCTCGACGAGCCGACGACGATGCTCGCGCCTGCAATGGCACGCCAGGTGCTGCGGCTGGCCCACGAACTGCGCGACCGCGAGGGCCTTGCGGTGATCCATATCACCCATTTTATGAGCGAGGTGGTAGATTTCGACCGCCTTGTTGTGCTTGAGGCGGGCGGCATTTTGATGCAGGGCACACCGCGTGAGATCTTCGCCCGCGCAGATGAACTTGAGGCGATCGGCCTCGGTGTTCCAGCGGTTACCCGCTTCGCCCGCCGCCTGATCGCGCGCGGGGTCGCTATTCCGCACGATGTGCTGACGGCTGACGATCTCGCACAGCAGCTCAGCCTCCGTGTGAACGGCTCCAGCGCCATGCATACACCATCGCCCGAGCCTGTGCCCGAGAACCACATTGGTGCGCCGCTGATCGCGGTGCGCGACCTGCGCTTCAGTTATATGGCCGGCACCCCGCTGGCTCAAGAGGCGCTGCGCGGTATCGATTGTGCGGTTTATCCTGGCGAAACTGTTGCTATTCTCGGTGGCACCCAGGCCGGTAAGAGCACGCTGATCGAGTTCTTCAACGGCCTGCGCCTGCCAGCGCCCGGGATGGTGTTTTACAAAGGCGAGGACATTGTCGCCGCCGATTTCAACCTCGATCGCCTGCGCGAGGAGGTTGGCATCGTCTTTCAGCAGCCCGAGGCCCAGCTGTTTGAAGATATCGTCGGCATGGATGTGTCCTACGTACCGCGGCGCAAAGGCCTGCCGCCCGCCGAGTCGCGCGCGCTTGTCGAGCAAGCCCTCGCTGCGGTTGGGCTCGACTATGAAGCCTTTCGCTTGCGTTATGTCTATGCGTTAAGCGGCGGCCAGAAACGGCGTGTCGCACTGGCGGGGGTGCTGGCAGCGCAACCGAAAATGCTAATTCTCGACGAGCCCGTCGCCGGGCTCGACCACGTGGGCGCGCGGAGTTAGCCGAATTGATCGCCTCGTTGGCACAGCGCACCGGCCTGACAGTGGTGTTAGTCGGCAATGTCATCGACGAATTGGCCGAACTGGCCGATCGCGCCATCGTGCTACACGAAGGTCGCGCCGTGATGCACGGGTCGCTGCGCTCGCTGCTGCGCCGCGCCGATGAGCTACATGCGCTCGGCCTTGAACTGAGCGATGCGGCACAGATCGCGCTTGCCCTGCGCAGCGCCATACCCAACCTACCCACCGACGTGCTCACGCTCGATGAGCTTGAAACAGCATTGTTGCCGCATCTATCTCGCACTAACACAACCTACGTCGCGGCTCCTACGCCCAGCCTGTAATATCGCGACCGGAAGCGGCTGATGAATAGTACAAATGACATCAGGTATACAGCCCGCTTCAGCGGGCTTCGCTCCCAATAGCTGCGGGCTTGAGCCCGCAGCGTGCAGTAGGCTGGATGTTATGCTTACAGTTCATCGGCGTACTAGCAGGTGTGAGCCATTCCTTCTGAGTCCTGAATTCTGAATCCTGAATTCTGCAAAAGCCATGGCAATCGAATTTTCGCGCGACATCACTTTTGGCCAATACCTCGACTTGGGATCACCCGTTCACCGGCGCGACCCGCGAATGAAGATTCTCGCCGTTGGCATTTTGATGTTTGCGACGATCATCGCGCGCAGTTTCAGCGCGGTATTGGTGCTTTATTTGTGTGCGGCGCTCATCCAATGGCGCTCGACTATTCCGCTTAGCTATACACTACGCGGCATGCGCTTGCTGGTCACTACACTGCTGATTATTTTCGTTTTCCAGGTGCTCTTTTTCCCTAATCCGAGCAATGCGCTCTGGCAGTGGTGGATTTTGTCAATCTCCTGGGACGGACTCAGCCTCGGCATCCTGATCATTTTGCGTGTGGTTTTGCTCTATTATTGGACGAGCACGCTGATGTTCACTACCGCGCTGATGGATCTTGCCGACGGTATGGAGATAATGCTCGACCCGCTCAAACGCCTGCGGGTGCCGGTGAACGAAGTGGTGATGACCTTTGTGATCGCGCTGAAGTTTGTGCCGCTGCTGGTTGCCGAGTTAGAGCGGCTGATTAAAGCGCGCACCGCTCGCGGCGAGCGCTTCGACAAAGGCAACCTGATGGAGCGCGGGCGCAAGATCGGCAGCGTGCTCGTGCCGCTCTTTGTGAACGCACTCGCGCGTGCCGAAGTCCTCACCACGGCGATGAACGCCCGCTGCTACCGCGGCGGCCAGGGTCGCACCAAGCGCCGGGTACTTAGCTGGCGAACCCCCGACACGGTTATGCTGCTTATCGCGCTTGCCTTCGCGGTGTTGAGTTTTGCCCTGGGGCGCATGGCGCTGTTGTAGCACAACTCAGGAGTCAGCATGCTCTTCGTTCTCAGTTCCTTCGTTCTCAGTTCCTTCGTTTTGTAAAGAAGTGCTTATGCTCAACTCGACGCCCGCCAACCTGACTGCGCAGACCGCGCTGCCCGCCTCAACCACAGCAGCGCTCGCCCTCCTCGATGTCGAGGGCCTGATTGAGACCCTCAGCCAGCTTGTGCGCACGCCGAGCGTCTATAGCCCTGCCGACCATAGCGCGAACGAGGCGGCAGTCGTCGCCTTCATCGTCGATCTGCTGCGCAGCTGGAACTTACAGCCGCAGATCGAAGAGATCGCCCCCGGCAGGCCAAACGTCGTTGTTGATATCGTCGGCACGCGCAGTGCAGATGGCTTGCACCCGCGCGCCAGCGTACCGCGCCTGCTGCTGATGGAGGGCCACACCGATGTAGTGACACCGGGCAACCTTGCCGCCTGGACTTACCCCCCTTCGCTGCTACGATCGTCGGGCGACGCCTTTACGGGCGCGGTGCCGCCGACATGAAAGGCGGCCTTGCCGCCATGCTCTATGCAGCGCGTGCAATACAGCTCGCAGGCGCGCCCTTCGATGGCATCCTGCGCCTGCTCATCCCGTCGACGAGGAGGGCATGATGAGCGGCATCAAAGCGCTTGTTGCACGCGGCTACGCCGACGGCGCACTTGGTGCCATCATCTGCGAGCCCGAGGGCGGCGAAGTTTGTATTGCGCAGAAGGGTTCACTGCGGCTACGCTTGATCTCCTACGGACGCATCGCTCACGGTGCCATGCCCCGCGAAGGGGTGAACGCGCTTGCAGGCCTTATCCGCGTGTTGAACAAAGTGCTCGACCTCGAAGCGCAGCTCGCCGCCAGCTATGGCGAACATCCCTTGCTCGGCCCGGCCTATATCAGCCCTACCGTCGCCCAGGCACCAACCAGCGGCGATTACAGTCAGATCAACTGTTTGCCCGACCGCGCGGAAGCGTATCTCGACATTCGCAGCTTTCCGGCGATCGAGCACGATGCCCTGATCGGGCGCATTCGCCGCCTGATGGAAGACGTGCGCACTGAACAGCCAGCCTACCGCTTCGGCATCGATGTGGTCGACGATCGCCCGTCGACCGAGATAGCGCCCTTTCACCCGCTGGTGCGCAGCCTGATCAACGCCCATGAGCGCATCTACGGCAGCGCACCGCCCCTCGGCGGCGTACCTGGCTCTACCGATGGCACCATTCTCGCGCGCGACCGCAACATCCCGGTGGTTGTCTACGGCCCCGGCGATAAACACATTCCACACCAACCCGACGAATATGTCGACCTCGATGATGTCGCGCGCGCCGCCCAGGTCTATATCATCGCGGCCCTCGCTCTTCTGGGGCACGCATAAAAATCATCGCTCTCCGTTATAGCAGCGCAGCCCGCGCTCTTTTGGGGCACGCATAAAATTATCGCCATCCGTTATAGCAGCATGCTGTGCCCACTTGCACCGCAGCATGCTGCGCCCACTTGCACCGCACGCTTCACGCTTCAGAACCATGAACATACCAAACGACCTTGCCCCCTACACCCGCACGATCGCGCTGCCCCATGGCATACGCTTGCACGTCTATGTGGCGGGCAACCCAACTGCACCAGCCCTCCTGCTGCTCCACGGTCTTGGCGATGAGGCGGACACATGGCGTCATGTGATCGCACCACTCGCGGCGCGTTACTGGGTGATCGCTCCCGACCTACCGGGTTCGCCCGCAGCGACAAGCCGTACACCGACTATACGCCGATCTTTTATGTGCGCAGTGTGCTGTCGCTGCTAGACGTACTGCAGGTGGAACGTGCCGTCTTTGTCGGTCATTCGCTCGGCGCGCTCATCGCCCAACGGCTGATGTTGGCGCGCCCGCAGCGTGTGCAGGCGCTCACGCTGATCGCGGGCGGGCTGCCGATTGTGCGCCGCACACCGCCACAGGCGCTCTTCACCTTTCTCACTCCCGGCCTTGGCGAGTACGCCTACAATAGCTTGCGTCGTTCGCAAGACGCCGCCTACGAGACATTGCGCCCCTTTTATTTCGACCTCGACGCACTGCCGGATGTCGAACGCGCCTTCCTTCGGGAGCGTGTCTGGGAGCGCGTCTGGAACGAAGGCCAGCAACGCGCCTTCCTGTCGACACTGCGCTGGATGGCAGTCGAGCAGGCTTTGCGCGCCGACGAGCACGCCCGCCGCCTGGCCACCGCCGCTACGCCGACGACGATCATCTGGGGGCCGACGACCATATCGCCGCATTTGGCTTCTGGCATCGCCCTCGCGCAGCATCTGCCCGCTGCCGCATTACATACGATCGCGCGCTGCGGGCACAACCCGCAACACGAACGACCAGCAGAATTGCTGGCGCTGCTCTACCAAGGAGTTCTACTATGACCACTGCCCCGCACTTCGCTAGTTCACCGCTGACGATCGCTGTTGTTCTCGGCAGCATTCGGAAAGGGCGTTTGAGCGAGCGCCCGGCGCATTTGATCGCCGAGCGCATTGAAGCGGCAGGCCACACAGTGCGTTTTATCGATCTGCGCATCTTACCGCTGCCGTTTACGATGAAGAAGAAACGACCGAGCAGCACCCCAATGTGCTCACCTTTAAAGCGCTGCTGAGCGATATAGACGCTTCGATCTGGCTTTCACCTGAGTATAATTTTACGATCACCTCGGTGCTTAAGAACGCCATAGAGCACGCCCCAAGTTGACGCGCACCCCGGCGGCGTTGTGCAGCCTTTCCTCGGGGCAGTTCGGCGGCAGCCGCGCACTGGAACATCTTAGACTGATAATGCCCGACTTAGGGGCTGTGGCCATCCCGCGCATCGTGCGCTTTGCCGATGCTAAAAGGCTCTTCGATGGCGATACGCTCGTGCGGCCCGAGGTTGGTCCAGCGTATCGACGCCATGCTGGCCGACTTGTTCTGGTATGCGCAGGCGCTCCGCTGGGGCCGCGCAAACCAGCCGGGGTAGCAGATTGCCGATTGCATCACTGGTTCTCCGTGCGCGGTGCGCGGTTCTCAGTTCTGCGCTCTCCCCTGGCACGCCTCTTGCCATATACCAAAACAACTACGTCAGTCTATGTGTCAGGCTGACCGAACGCAAGGAGGCAAGACGTGGCTAAGACAATCGTTGGACTGTTCGATACGTATAGCGACGCGTCCCAGGTGGTTCAGGCTTTGATCGATAACGGTTTTTCGCGCAACGACATCAGCGTGGTGGCGCAGAATGAGCAGACGGGCCAGAGCCAGGAGGTTGGTGCATCGTCTACCGCTGAAGCCGCCGGTGCCGGTGCCGTTGGCGGCACGGTTGTTGGTGGCCTGGTGGGCTTGCTTGTCGGCGTTGGTGCCCTGACCATCCCCGGCATTGGCCCGGTGCTTGCGGCCGGCCCACTTGCAGCAGCCATCGGCAGCACGGCGCTCGGCGCTGGTATCGGCGCTGCGGCTGGCGGTCTGGTTGGCGCTCTTATCGGTGCAGGTGTGCCCGAGGACGATGCGAACTTCTATGCCGAGGGTGTGCGCCGTGGTGGCACACTTGTGACTGTGACGGCAGAAGATATGATGGCAGACAACGCCTATTCGATTATGCAGCGCCATGGTGCCGTTGACATCAACGAGCGCAGCGCTCAATACCGCTCGGGCGGATGGGATCGCTTCGACCCTAACTCCAGTCCATATACCCGCAGCGATACAATGGCCGACAGCACGATGCGCAGCGGTGGCATGGGCACCGGCACTAACGACGACTGGCGCGATAGCAGCAAAGTCGGCACGGCCGGCGGTACGGTTGCTGGTGTGGCTAGTGGTGCGGCTATGGGTTCGGTCGCTGGCCCGGTGGGCACCGTTGTTGGCGGAATAGCGGGCGCAGCAGTCGGTGCTGGTGTTGGCGCAGCGGGTGATGTTGCCGGTGAGCGCGCCGAAGACTCAGTTCAAGGTGAGTCGGGTCGCCGTGATCGTTATGCTGATTACGACAGCGATTTCCGCACGAACTACACCACGAACTACGGCAGCAGCGGCTATAACTACGATTACTTCGCTCCGGCCTATCAATACGGCTACGATCTCGCTCAGAACAGCGAGTATCGCAACGCCGATTGGAGCTCGGTAGAGCCGTACGCCCGTCTGCGCTGGGAAGACCACAACCCGAACACCTGGGAACAGTTCAAGAACGCTGTTCATTATGCCTGGAACCGCGCACGCGGTCGTATGTAAAGGTCTACAAGACCGTGCTGTTCGCGAGACGAATAGCACGGTCTTGTTTTTTACTCCTATGAAAAAATAGCGACTCATCGCCCGAAGAGCGCAAATCGCCCACTGTCGGCATGTACGATCGCCCAGAACGGAAGAATCAGCCACTTCTGATTGTACTCTTTGTATTGCTTGCCCTGGCTGCACTTGGCGCGCTTGTGTTCTTTATTCTTTAAACAGCATACTCGTTTTGGTGGCAAAATCGCCAAAAACGAGTATTCATAATATCCCTTTTTGAAGCCTTGCCTCACGTGACACTATGCTATACTAAACTCCGTTGGTGAACGACCTTCGACATTTGCGGAGTGCTCGCATGCGCTTCTTGCGCCCGCTGGCCTGGTTTTGGATGATCGTGCTCGGCGGATGCCTGGCTTTGTCTTGCTTGTCGGTCTGGCGCTGCGTCTTGTGCTGCCGATCCTCTCTGGCCCCGATGCGCCACGCTTGCTTGAAGTTCGCCCCGCCCCCGACAGCAGCGATGTGCTGCCGCGCAGCCAGATCGTCTTTAATTTCGATCGTCCGATGAACCGCGATGCCACGCGCAACGCGCTTCTGATCAAGCCGCAAACTGCCGGTGATCTGGTTTGGGACGACGACGCTCGCGTCTTGACGTTTCAGCCGAGCAATACGCTTGTGCCGAATGTTACCTATACCGTCGAGTTCACCGCAGGCGCGCTGGGCCGCTGGTGGCGACCGCTCGAAGCAGTTGCGCCAATACGGTTTCGTACCGCCGATATTCCGACAGTGCTTGGTGCCTACCCCGCCGAGCGTGCTGCCGATGCCAACGGCGCTATCGCCCTCGTCTTCAGCCAGCCTATGGTTCCGAACGAGCGTATCGGCCAGCCAACAACGGTCGAAGCATTAACGTTCGATCCGCCTTTTGCCCGCACCGACATCTGGGCCAGCGCAAATACGCTTATCGTGCAGCCCCAGCAGCGGCTAGCACCTGCTACCCGTTATCGCGGTATGCTCGATGCGTCGCTCACCGATGCGCGCGGAGCTGATCTCGGCAAGCCCTTCTCGTGGAGTTTTACCACCGCCTGGCCGCGCCTGCTGAATACTGCGCCCGCTGACGGTGATCGCTACGTCGCACCGCGGCGTCCGCTTACCTTTACCCTTGACCAGCCGCTCGATCTCACTCAACTTCAGGCGAGCCTGAACATCTCGCCCACAGTCGAGCGCGATATAACCACGTTGACACTGCCAGACAATACGCAGCTTGTCACCGTCACACCTCGCCTTGGCTGGGATGTCGGGCGCTTTTATCGCATCTCGTTCAGGCCGCTAGATGGCAGCCTGCCCAGTGATTTCTCTTTCACCGTCGCAGCGCGCCCCGCCCCTTGTCGGGCGCTTCCCCGGCCCAAGCCAGCTGCTCGCGGTCGATCAGCCGATTCGTCTGCTCTTCAGCACACCAATGGACGAGGCTGCGGTGCGCGCTGGCTTGAGCGTCGTGCCACCCGTCGACGATCTAACCGTCACCGTCAACGAGACCGAGGTGCGCCTGGAGGCCGCACTACGTCCTTCCACCACATACACCTTCACACTTGCCGCTGCGACGGTCGATCGCAACGGCGAGCCACTCAGTAACGCCTATGATGTTCGGCTTACTACCGCCGCTATCCCGCCTGTCCTCCGTGTACCACAGGCGGTCGATCAGGTGCTGTCGTTGCCTCTCAATGCCACGGCGCTCACCATAGAGTACACGAACCTCGGCAGCCTCGATCTCGTGCTCTACCCGCTCGACCAGGTCACGCTGCTGCGCACGCTGAATTTTGGCCTCGACAATTGGGCCGATTTTCAACCAGAACGCTATAGTTTAAGTGCGCTGCGTCGCTGGAACACTGCGCTTCCCGCCGCCGCCGAGGTTGTGCAGGCGACCGTGCCCCTTACCGCCGATGGCACGCCGCTCCCTCCTGGTACCTATTATCTGCGTGGTACTGCTGGCAGCGATGCTCGCTTCGACCTTGTGCTGCTTGTCACGCCGTATCGGCTCGTTTTCGCCCAGCATCCCGCGTCGGTGCTTGTCTGGGCCACCGATAGCCAGAGCGGCCAGCCAGTGGCGGGTTTACAGCTGTCGCTCTTTCAGGGCAGCACATTGGTTGGCCTTGGCACCACCGATGATGATGGGTTGTGGCGTTTTGCCCATCGTCAGCGCAGCACGTCTTCGCCATACCTAGTCATCGCTACGTCGCCCCGGCCCGCGCTGGTAAAATCCACCTGGGCCTATGCGTCATCGCCCGACCGCGCTCGCGACCGCGCCCTCGTTTTCATCGATCGCAGTGGCTATCACCCCGGTGAGCTGATCCGCGTGAGCGGCCTTGTGCGCCGCTTCGATAGCGCCAGCCAATTGGTCGTCCCGCCAGCTTCCACCTCGTGCCGCTTGCAGCTCTTCCTGCGTGCCGACCCCGAAGTTTTAAGAAATACAACCGCTTGTACCGTCAGCGCAACAGGCTTTATCAACGGCAGCGTTCAAGTAGATACACAACTGCCGGTCGGCGAGTATCTCCTGCGCGCTGAAGTTGGTTCGGCCGAGTCTCTGTTGCCGTTTCGTGTGCTGTCCGGCGATGCGCCTTTTACTATCGAGCTGCTTACCCCCGGCACCGATGCTCTGGCCGGACGCATCAGTGGCGACGATCTGCCGCTTGCCGGTGCCACGCTCAGCTGGACTTTACAGCTTTTCCGCGCCCTACACCCACCCTCGTCGATGATTTTCGTTTTGATGCTCCTCCTGCGGTCGCCGTGCAGACCTTCTCAGGTACGCTGGTCAGTGCCGCCGACGGTATGTTTAATGTTCCGCTGCCCTCCAGCGACACCGTTACGCAGACCATGGACGCGACCTTGCTCGTGGCGACGACCGACGCCAGGCTAAACGCAGCTGCGTCCAGCACATTTACGCGCTTCCCTCAAGAGCCGCAGGTCGGCGTACGGGCGGTTGAGCCTTTTGTTGAACCCGACGATATCCCCCAGATCGAGGTGCTTGCGCTGGGCGGTGATGGCCGCTTACTGCCAAACACGCCGGTCATTGTCGATATTTTTGTGCGCGCCACGACACGTAGCGCGCCTTTGCTCACGCGTCGTGTTGTTACCGATGCTCAGGGGCGGGCTACCGCTGCGTTTGTGCGCCTCCGCCCAGGAACCTATGCTGTCGTGGCGCGCCTTGGTCAGTCTAGCAGTGAAATATCGCTGTACGCTGTCGCTCCGGGCTTTACCGGCTGGCCCGCTGCCGGAACGGAATTGACTCTGGTGGCCGACAAGCCGCGCTATCGCCCTGGCGAGCAAGCGCGTCTATTGGTCGCTTCGCCCTTTCCGACCGCGACATTGCTGCTGGCATCCCAGTACACGGATGTGCTCGACGGCCAGGTGCGCGCCGTGCGCGCGGGTGACATTATTACGCTCACGGTGACGCCCGCGATGGCTCCAGCGCTAACGCTCGATGTCGCAGCCATCGCCCCGGGCGCGGCGCGCTTCGGTACGGTGCAGTTGCCGATCATTTCGCCACCGCCGCTCACTGCAACGCTGTCAGCCGCCGATGGGCCATTTGAGCCGGGCGCGAGTGTACCACTCACGTTGACTATCAGCAGCACTGCACCGATCAGTCCGGCTGAAGTTATGTCGGTTATACAACCGGAGACAAGCGGCCGTGCGTTCGCTCCATCTGTCTTTTTTGAAGCACCATCGGCAAGT
The DNA here is from genome assembly GCA_012031775.1 of Candidatus Altimarinota bacterium. GTDB lineage: Bacteria > Chloroflexota > Chloroflexia > Chloroflexales > Chloroflexaceae > JAAUTF01. The sequence goes on from JAAUTF010000013.1 coordinate 14,713, forward strand.
CTGCGGCGCGCCCGCACGCCATTCCCGTTCGAGCCACTGCTGATAAACACAACGTCGGCTCCCCTACCGACCGATCCTGTCGCTGCCCTCGCCGCTCCCGGCGTACCACAACGGGTCAGCTCAAGCGGCGTATTAAACACGAGTGTCGCGCTTCCCGCCACTCCGGGCACGTGGCGCGTGGCTACGCTGATACGTGTGGGCGACGAGGTTGTGAGCGCGGAGACGGTTGTGACCAGCACGCAGATGCTCGTCTTAAGCCCGATCGTGCCCGCTGCGCTCCGCGTCGGCGACAGCGCTACCGTCAGTTTGCTGATTCGTAATCTTACTGCGCAGACCCGCGCCGTGCAGCTAGAGTTGAACAGCGACGGCGCGCGCCTGGCAAGTGGCCAACGGCCACGGCACAGCCTCACCCTGCCACCAAATAGCATGCAAACCGTCGATTGGCGTATCACCCCCGACGGCGATACGCCAATCGCGCTGCGCTTTCGGGCCGACGACGATACCGGGCGTCGCGAAGAGCGTGAGACGCGCATCGCGCTGCTGCCATCCCTACGCCCGACCCACCCGGGTACAACCATCGCTGCCCTGGCGCCCTTCACAACGACGCTTAGCTTACCGCCCGGTATTGCAGGTGTTGGCGCAGAACTGGCTTTCGCGCCCGACATCTACGCTGCTGTGCTAAGCGCAGAGCAAGCGTTAGCCACTGCGACAGAGCGCAACGTGGAACAAGAGGCCAGCTTGCTCCTGCTGCGTATTGCGCTTGCACGTGCGGGCGACGCAGCCGAACGTGGGCGCTGGCAAGAGGCCGCCGCTGCCAACATCGCCACGCTACGCACCGCTCAACAGAGCAATGCGGCCTGGGGCTACTGGCACGACACTCCTCCTCAGCCTTTTATCACCGGTTATGTGCTCGAAGCACTTGCCGCCGCACGCGACGATCTGGCCCTCGATCTGCCGCCCCTGAGCCGCGCACTCGTCTGGCTGCGTAATGCCGAGAGCACTACCGCCAGCCCCGATTTACGCGCCTACCTCCTCTATGTGCAAAGCCGTTATGGCCCAGCAGATATCGCCACGGCACGCCTACTGCTGGCAGGCGATCTACAGGCCGAAAGTATCGCCTATCTCGCTCTTGCCCTGCCGCTCGACGAGGCCGAGCAGCTTCAGGTGCGGCTCACATCGCAGGTGCGCCGCAACAGCGACGGCGCATATTGGGAGTCGCGCGATGCAACGCCCGTAGCGCATAGCCGCCTTTCCACGACCGCACTAGTTACGCGTGCTCTCCGTCGTGTCGCGCCAGGCGACGAACTGCGCGACAGCGCGGTACAGGTGTTGTACCGCGGCTGGTCACAGTACGGGTGGCCCACCAGTTACGACAGCGCTCGTGTCGCGGCCGCGCTGCTCGCCGATGGCAAGGCCCGCCTGCAGCGGCTCGCCTCTCGCTCGCTGGCCAGAATTTGATCAATGCCGATGCGCCGATCACCACCACCAGCCGCATCAGCCTCAGCGCCGCTCAGGTCGCCGCCAATCCGCTGCTGCGCGTCGAGCCGGTGCCCGATAACGCCCCGGCCAGAGTACTGATCGCCGTTGTGCCAGCCGCACTGGCCCCAGCTCCCGAGGTAGCCACGCTTCCACCGCAAGCTTTCAGCGTGAGCTTCGCCGACCCGGTTAGTGGGCGCTTGATTAGCCCGCGCGATCTGCGCATTGGCCAGTTTGTCGAGGTACGGGCAACGCTGGTGACGGCACGCCCGCTGCTGCTGGCCGCTTTCGATATTCCTATCCCTGCCGGTTTACTCCTCCTCGATGCGATGCCGACACAGCCTTTTGTGCGCAGCGAATATCTTCATCCTGCTGCCGTGCGTTATACCGCTAATGAGCTACAACCCGGTGCTTACACCCAGCGTTACCTGGCACGCGTCGGCCAGCCGGGTGAATATGTCATCACCCCACTTCAGCTAACACCGCTCTTTGAGCCTGCTAATGGTGTTTTTTCAGCCGACCCTGGTACCGTGCTGGTCAACGCACCGTAGTACAATCGAGGTAACCATAAGCCGCAGTTTATGAACCGGGGACAAAGCGTTATGCTTCTCACGCATCACGCATCATGCATCACCCATCACTATGCACCACAACACTGTTGATCGTTTCAATACACGCTTTGCACTCCCAGCCATCGGCATCGACCAACTATGGATTCTGGTGCTGCTCGCTCTAAGTTGGATCTTTGTTGCGCTGTCGCCCCTGCCACCTAACGATCTGTGGTGGCATATGGCCGCAGGCCGCACCATGGTCGAAGAAGGGCAACTGATCACAACTAATCGCTGGGCGTACACCCTTCCCGCCGAAACACCTTACGTCTATCAGAGCTGGTTTAGCGAGCTGCTGATGTACGCCGCCTGGCAGCTTGGCGGCGTGCCGCTGCTCGCACTTCTGCGTCTCGTCGCCATCGTCGGTGCCTATGCTCTCATCGCCTGGCACGCTCTACGGCAGACTGCGTCTGGTCGAGCGGTGGCCATAGCTCTGTTGCTGGCCATACTTATCGGTTGGAACAACTGGACACTGCGCCCGCAAACGCTTGCCTTTTTGCCTGGGGCCGCTTTTATCGTCGTGCTCGGTGAATACCTCCATGGTCGCCTCCGCGCCCGCGCGCTTATTGCCCTGCCCGCACTGATGGTCTTGTGGGTGAACATGCACGGTTCATTCGTGCTCGGCGCGATTTTGCTCACCCTGGCCTGGGTCGCTGCTGCGCTCGACTGCTGGCGACAGCGCGATCCGTTGCAGTTTAGCCGCCTGCGTCAGCTTAGCCTGATCACAGGCGTCACCTTCCTGGCACTGCTCTGCAACCCGCTTGGCGTCGGTATTTTTGGCTACCTGTACATGATGCTTGGCAATGAGACCTTGCAACGCTACTTCGTCGAATGGCAGCCGCCGCGTAATAGCCTGAGCGACTTTACTGGCTTCTGGTTCTTTGTGATGCTCTTCGGCCTTGCCACACTGATGGCGCTCACCAAACATCGCCCTAATGCCCGCGATCTGCTCTGGTATCTGGCGCTCAGCTGGCTCGCCATCAGCGGAGTTCGCTACGCCGTCTGGTTCGCGCTGTTCCTCCTGCCGCTGCTCGCCGATCGCCTCGCGCTCATAGTACCGCCACGCCGCATAACCAGCACCAACCCCTTGTTCGCCACCCTCATGCTCAGCTGTTGCGTCGCCGCGATGGCCTTCTCACTGCCCTGGTTTCAACCTGCGCGCACCATTGGCTTCAGCGCGCCTTTACGCCAACAGTGGCCCCCGATCGTTTCCTGCTCGGCTACAATACCCCAATCAGCGCGACTGAATGGCTGGCCAGGAACCCTCAACCCGGTCGCCTCTGGACAACGATGACCTACAGTAGCTATACTATCTGGGCTTTGCCCGATACACAGGTGTTCGCCGATCTACGTGTGGAGCTCTTCCCCGCTGAGATCTGGCAGCACTATTTTGCCATCACGAATGGCCGATACAACACCCTGGAGCTGCTCGACCGCTGGCAGATCGGTCATCTCCTGATCGAATACGAGGCGCAGAACGAACTCTATGCCCTACTCAGCGCCAGCCCTGCCTGGTGTGAGCGCTTCCGCGACGATCGCAGTGCGGTTATTGCACGCTGTACGTAGGGGAGCGTGGCGCACGTCTACCTTGGGTTTGCAGCGGGTTTGCGCCCGCCATAATCAGGCGTTCGCCCCATGCGAATGTACGCTTCAGTGTATTAGATGGTTTACCATGGAAATCTTCAGCGAACGTCTCGTGCTCACTTGCCTTGGCCCAGAAAGCGTAGAACTTGTTGCCGATTACGTCGTGCGCAACTGGACGTATGTGGCGCCTTTTATGCCGCTCGCCGATGCCGATTTTTTTACCGTCGCCGCACAACGCGAGAAATTACGCCACGAGGCCGAATTACGCCAACAAGACCGCGCCATCCGCTTCTATCTCTTTCACCACGACGACCTCGCACGGCGCTGGATCCTTGGCGATATCAATCTGTCGAACATTGTGCGCGGGGCTTTTCAATCCTGCTTTCTTGGCTACAAAATGGCCCTTGCCGCCACCGGCAAAGGCTATATGACAGAGGCCGTCGCCCGCGCGGCGCATTTCGCTTTTCACGACTTGCATTTACACCGCATCGAAGCTAATATCATGCCGCGCAACGTGCCCTCACGCCGCGTCGTCGAAAAACTCGGTTTTGTCGAGGAAGGCCTCGCCCGGAAGTACCTGAAGATCAACGGCATCTGGGAAGACCATCTGCACTATGTGCTGTTGAACCCGGATGGATAATTATGCCCTATCAAGACCGCTCTTGCCATCAGCGCTGGTTCTATCGCTCGGTTCGCACGCTTACCCTTCTGGCTGTACTGCTCTGCCACGCCGCTGCGCCTCCGCCGCGCGTCGGCGCGAGCAACCGCGCTACGGCGACCGGCCCGGTCGGGCTACCCTCCTTTGGCTTGAACTCGCATCTTGCCACCCGTTACCCCGATCCGACCAGTATGGATGTCCCGGCTGAAGCGCTCGTCGATTTGGGGGTAAGCTGGGTGCGCGAGGATTTTCACTGGCATCGCGTGCAGCCACGCCCCGATGTTTGGGATTTTACCTTCACCGACGCTGCCATGCGCGCTGTGCTGACCCGCAACATCGAAGTGCTCGGCGTCCTTGGTCCCTCTGTCGGCTGGGCCACTCCCTACCCCAACGATCCTAATAACGATGTATCGTACTACGCCCCCGATCAGCAGCGCTTCCTCGACTATGTGCGTGGCGTTGTCACTCGTTATCGTCGTTATGTCAAACACTGGGAGATCTGGAATGAGCCGGATAACGCCTACTTTTGGCGCCCTGCGCCCGATCCGCTGGCTTACGCCGATATGCTAGTCGCAGCGTCTGAATTGATCAAGTCGATCGACCCCGAGGCGCAGGTGCTCATCGGTGGCTTCAATTCCTTCGATACGACCTTTGTCCAGCAGGTCGCTAACGCCGGGGCATGGCCCAGCATCGACATTGTCGCCATTCACCCCTATATCGATCCCTACAGCCCTGAGGACGGCAATCTGCGCGCGGCGATCGACGGGGTGCGCGCGATCGGCGAGCGCTACGGCGAGCGTCCGCTCTGGGTCACGGAAATGGGCTGGTCAAGCGGGCCGAGCGAACGCGACCGCAATGGTCTTACCGACGAACAGTTTCAGGCTAGCTACCTCGTGCGATCGATGCTCTGGCTCTGGCATGCCGGTGTTGAACGCGTCTTCTGGTATTCCTTCAAAGACGATCCCGGTAGCCCCTACGGCCTTGTGCGCCAGGGCAGCGGCCGCCTCGACTATGGCGCTGCTACGCACAAACCGGCCTACACCGCATTACGTACGCTCAACGCGCAACTCGCCGACGCCCGTTTCGCCGAGCAGATCGATCTCTTTCAGCGCGATGTCGTGCTGCCGCTCGAAGAGGTCTCAGATTGGCGTCGTGTCAGCCAGCCCAATGGTACGCTGCAAACCAGTACCGAACGCATCTACAGCGGCAACTACAGCGCCCGCCTCGATTATACCTTCACCACGACCGCCAACGACTACGTCGCCTTCGAACGTGCGCAGCCCTTGCCGCTTGTCGGCAATCCCTACGCGCTTGGCATCTGGGTCTACGGCGATAATAGTGCCCAAGGCGTTAAAGTGTGGCTGCGCGATAACGAGGGCGAGACATTGCAGTTCGTGCTTGGCACTGTCGGTGGCCCCGGCTGGCATTTCATCTCCACGCCGATCGGCGGCCCGGTAGAAGTTGGCAACCGCATCGCTGGCAACGGCAATGGGCGCGTCGATTTCCCCGCCGCTATCACCGCCATCGTGCTTGATGATGTAAACGACGGCTTCATCGGTAGCGGGACGATTTTTCTCGACGATGTCAGCGCCATTCAGGGCCACGAGGCCTACGCCTTTCGCTTTACCCGCGATGGTGCGCTGCTCGAAGTGCTCTGGTCGCCGCCGCGCACCCGCGCTATTCTCAGTACCGCAGCTCGCAGTGGTACCCTGATCGACCGCGATGGCGGCACGAGCACGCTCACACCCCAGAACGATCGTTTCCGCGTCGACCTCGGCCCCGCTCCCGTTTACCTCTGGCATAACCCATAGCGACGCAGCACGCTGTGTCGCTCTAGTACGCTGATGGAAATTGATTCATTAATCCGTTCTACGTCGGGTGAGCCCGCAGAAGCGGGCTTCCGGTCGCTACATGAGCCCCGGCACTTCAGCGACAAGGGCCTGCGGGTAGCGCGGATTAATGTCGTTAAAGACCATCAGCGTACGTCTGCCCAGAGGCAGATGCTGATAGTGGCGAGCTCCAGCGCGTCTATCGCCGAAAC
>JAAUTF010000484.1 GCA_012031775.1 Candidatus Altimarinota bacterium
GAGGGCAACAAAGCCAAGCAATGAACCTTCTGAATTCTGACTCCTGACTTCTGAATTCTGCCTAGATTGACTCGCCCCCGCCCTTCTGCTACAATCCCTCGGCTGCTTATACACGCTGAAGAAAGACGCTCGGAGACTGGTTGTATGGAACAAGAGATCGATCTGCGCCCCTATATTGCTGCGTTGCTGCGGCGTTGGAAACTCATCGTCGCGTTAGCCAGCCTGAGCACGGTTGCGGCGATTGTTTTTACGCTGCTGCAGCCGCGCCTGCCAACCGCAACCGCTGAAGCGATCATTATTCCTACGTCGTCGCGCATTACGCTCGACGAGCGGTTTGTCACTGGCGAGGCACCAGCACAAAGCAGTGTGGCCTTGCAACGTCAGGCGCTGCTCGGTCTAGCGCGCAGCCATACGATCGAAGCGCGTGTGCTTGAGCAGCTACCTGCAAGCATGCGCCCGGCTAATTATGAGCCAGGCCTACTCCTTGAGCAGATGAATGTTCGTACCGAAGGCGACCTGATGCGGTTTAGCGCCTCCGCAGCCACAGCGGCAGAGGCACTAGCGTTAGCTGAGGCCTGGGGCAAAAGCTACGATCGCTGGTGCGTGAGCTTTACGCACGCGACGCAACGCTGAACGACGAACTCGCTGAACAACTCACAGCACAGGAACAGCGCTACAATAGCATGCAAAGCCAGCTGCAGCAGTTTATAGAGACCAGCCCGCAGGTGCAGATCGACCAGCGTATCAAGCTGCTTGAGGCTTTGCTCAACGGCACGCGCGACGCCGATCAGGCGCTCTATCAGGATTATCTTAAACGCGCCCGCGAGCTTGAGCTGATCGTCAATGATGCACGCGGCCTGCAAGAGCAGCTGACGCTGGGCGCAGACGAAAATTTGGGCAGTAGCCTCGCCTCGCTAGTGCTGCGCGGGCGCGCTGCCGGTGGTTCGTTGCCTATCCAGCTGAGCGTTGATAACAGCACGACGTTGAGCCAGAGTGGGGCGGAGATCCAGGACGATCTCGAGGCACTGATCCAGGTACTCGGCGAACGCCAGACGGCGTTGCTCACGGAAGCCGAGGCCTTAGCTCAGGTGCTTTGAGCGATGAACAAAGCCCCAATATGTCGACTGCACTGCGAACAAGCTATCTGCAAGAGCTAACCACGCTCCGTTCACAGCTTGAGGCCGACCAGTCTACACGCCGTAAACTTGAGCAAGATCGTGATGTCGCCTTCGAGGGCCTGGAATTGCTCCAGCGCAAAATCGATGAGCAGCGCATCGCCGAGACAGCACCGCAATTCAGCGTGCGCTATGTTAGCGCTGGCATCGATCCGGTCGCCGGACGGCTTATGCCACTGCTGCTAAGCACAACGCTAGGGTTTGTCTTTGGCTTGATCGCAAGCATTCTCCTGGTCTTGCTGCTCGAACTGGTGCAGCGTCGTTCGGTTGCAGTACCGATAACCGGTAGTACACCGGCACCCGTTGGCGATAAGCCGCTGACCAATTAGCTACTACAGCGCTACTGAATTCTGAATTCTGAATCCTGACTGCTTCCATCGCTATGAACCGTCCACTGCTTTCGATTATCATGCCGTGCTACAACGAGCAGGCGACATTACCGCTAATTCTGGAACTGGTCTATGCGGTGGATCTCGAAAAGGAGATCATCGCGGTCGATGATTGTTCTTCAGATGGCACGCTCGAACTGCTGCACGCCGAGGCGGCGCGTAACCCGCATCTCACCGTGATCAGCCACCCGCGTAACCGTGGTAAGGGTGCTGCTGTGCGCAGCGGCCTCGCCCACGCCCGCGGCGAGATCGTGATCATCCAGGATGCCGATCTCGAGTACGACCCACAAGATTACTACCAACTGGTGCAGCCAATCGCCGATGGCCGTGTCGATGTGGTTTTCGGCAGCCGTTTTATGGGTCGCCACACCGGTATGTACTTCTGGAACGCCATTGGCAACAAAGGCCTCACCTTCCTGACCAATTTTCTCTTCAACTGCTGGATCTCCGACATGGAGACCTGCTACAAGGTGATGCGCACCGATATTTTGCGCAGCCTGCAGCTTGAGAGCAACGATTTCCGGCTCGAGCCCGAAATTACGGCCAAGGTCTTGCTACGTGGGCACCGGATCTACGAAGTCCCGGTGAGCTACCTGGGCAGAACCTACGAAGAGGGCAAGAAAATGAAGCCTAGCCAGGGCTTCTATGCCATTGTTGCCCTGCTAAAATATCGCTTATGGTCTTGACACGCACCACACGCTTGCTGATGCTGGTGTTCGGCCTCATCCTCGCCCTCTCAACCCTGCCAAGCCGCGCCAGCGAGCGTTCAACCGTCGTCTATCTGCCGCTTGTTCAGAATGCGCCGGCCAATAATGTCTTTGGTTTGGAGATGGTCGCCATTAGCGAGCAGCGCGGCTTTAGTGCAGCGCTCGAACTGCAGCCGAGCTGGATCCGACGCAACGGCTTGCGCTGGTCGGATGTGGAGCCGCTCGAGAACGGCGGCTATAATTGGAGCCATCGCCGTGTTCTCGCGCTTGAAAAAGAGATGATCATTGCCAGCAAGCGCGGCATCGATCTGATCTTGATCGTGCGCGCTAGCCCACGTTGGGCTACAAAGCCCTACCAGGCCGACTGCGCGCCGATCAATGCTGCACACTACGATGACTTTGCGCGTTTTATGACCGCCGCTGTGGATCGCTACAGCCGCCCGCCGTACAATGTGCGCTACTGGGAGCTGGGCAACGAGCCCGATGCCTTCGTCTTCCCCGGCGACTCGGTCTTTGGCTGTTGGGGTTTGGTGGACGACGAGTACTACGGCGGGCGGCAGTACGGTGCAATGCTGAACGTGGTCTATCCCGCGATGAAGGCGGCGAACCCCAAGATCCAGGTGCTCAACGGTGGGCTGTTGCTCGACCGCGAGTACGACCCCGCGACGGGCGAGGGGCTCTCCGGGCGCTTCTTCGAGGGCATGCTTGTGGCCGGCGCGGGGAACTCCTTCGATATTCTCTCCTATCACGATTATGTGCCCTATAACGTCGTGCGCGGCCCACCAAACAGCTGGAAACCGCGCTACCTGCGCCGTATTATGGAGCAGTTCGCTGTCAATAAGCCGCTGATGAACACCGAGGGTGCGCTGCTCTGCAACGAGGACTCGCTCGCCTGTCGGACGGCGCAGGCCTATGCGGTAGGCCGACTGTATGCGCGGGCGGCGCGCGACAACCTGCTCGGCCATATCTGGTACATCTACGATAGCGACGGCTTTCGCCATACTGCGCTCATCGACACCAACGATTTTAGCACGCTGCGCCCTGCGTATATCGCCTTTCACTATACCAGCAATCGACTCGCCAGCGCTCAGTTTATCGGCCCGATCACCGGCCAGCGCCTGTCTGTCGAAGGCTATCGTTTCCAACGCGGCAGAGAAGAAGTTGTTATCGTCTGGAGCGACAGCAATGCCCAAGCGACGATCACTGTTCCCGAAGGGGCTCAGCCTGCCTGCACAGAATGGGACGGCACGAGCTTTGCATGTACAGCGAATGAAGGGCAGCTCACATTATCTGTTGGCATGGCGCCGCGTTATGTCACCTTCGCCAGGCTAGAGCCCGCAAGCTGCGATCTTACGACGTATCCAACTCAGGAAGGTTGTAGCTAGACGGCAGTTGTGGTACAACAAAAGAAGGTGTGCGATGAAGCCGCCGACGGCACTGCCCGTTTCGGCGGCCTTTGTGTGGGATGTCGCTGGCGTTAGCTTGGCCAACGCCAGTGACAAAGTAAAAGGGAATGAGTAGATGCGAATCGCGATGCTTAGCGTCCATAGTAGCCCGCTGGCCCGTCTGGGCGGCAAAGAGGCCGGCGGTATGAATGTCTATGTGCGCGAGCTTGCGCGCGAGCTCGGCCAGCGTGGCGTGCCAGTAGATATTTTTACACGTAGCCAAGACCGGCGCGAACCGACGATTGTGCCGCTCAGCTGCGGCGCGCGGGTGATCAATCTGCACACAGGCCCGGCGGCTCCCTACGATAAAAACATGGTGCTGACTTATTTGCCCGAGTTTGTGAGCCGTGTGCGTTGCTTTGCCGATGGCCAGGATCTCTCCTACGATATCATCCACAGCCACTATTTTCTCTCTGGCGAGGCGGCACTGCGCTTGCGGCGCAGTTGGGGCGTGCCGGTGGTGCATATGTTCCATACGCTCGCCGCGATGAAGAACAGCGTTGCGCGCAGCAAAGAAGAGACCGAGACCGGCCAGCGCATCGCGATCGAACGCCGCTTGCTGCAGGAGGTCGACGCAGTGGTGGCGGCCACACCGTTAGATAAAGCGCAGATGGTATGGCATTACGAGGCCGATGCGGATGGTATCAATGTGATCCCCTGTGGGGTCGACCTGCGCCGCTTCCACCCGCAGAGCAAGGCAACAGCGCGTGCTAAGCTCGGCATCGAAGCACATTCAAAAGTGCTGCTGACGGTCGGGCGCATGGAACCGTTGAAAGGCATGGATTGCCTGATCCACGCCCTCGCCGAGCTACGCACGCGGCGGCCCGAGTGGGCGAACACACTACGGGTGCTGCTGGTGGGCGGTGAAAACGAGCAGCGTCCCGAGCGCTGGAATGCCGAGCAGCGACGCCTAGCCGCATTACGCGCCGAGCTTGGCCTGGGCGCACAGGTAGTATTTCTCGGCGCGCAGTCGCAGGAACTGCTGCCTAGTTATTACGCCGCCGCCGATGCGGTGGTGGTGCCATCGCATTATGAATCCTTCGGGTTGGTAGCGCTCGAAGCGATGGCCTGTGGTACACCGGTGCTGGCCTCGAACGTGGGCGGGCTGGCTACAACGATCGAGGACGGGCGCAGCGGTATGCTCTTCCCGGTCAACGAGCATGGCGCGCTGGCCGAGCGCCTAGAGCGCCTATTCGACGATGAAACGCTGGCTGGGAGCCTGAGCCACGGCGGTCGCCAGCGCGCCGAAAGTTATGGCTGGGACAGCATCGCCCGCCAGATGGTGCGGCTCTACAGCGATGTCATCGAAGACAGCCAGCTCGCAGTGTATAGCGCACGGCGCGAGCTCGTGTCGTAAAA
>JAAUTF010000485.1 GCA_012031775.1 Candidatus Altimarinota bacterium
GGATGGTCGCTCGTGATTTTGCGCAGCAAATCACGAACAACCGTACTTTGTTAAGATAGAGAGAGAAGAAGGAGACGTACCGTATGCCTCTGCTTCATCATCGCGCCGTTCGACCACGCCGTCTCAGTCCGCTGTTGTTCGTGCTCATTTTCGCTCTCCTGGCGCTTCCTCCCGCTGTTCCTGCATCCGCCGCAACGAACGAACTTTTTTTTTTCTGAGTATGTCGAAGGCTCCAGTAACAATAAGGCGCTGGAGATCTACAATGATACCGGTACAGCTGTCGACCTTGCTGCTGGTAGCTACGCGGTGGAAATGTATTTTGATGGTGGTGCTACGCCTTCTCTGACGATAGAGCTTAGTGGTACCGTCGCCGATGGCGATGTCTTTGTGCTCGCCAATGCCAGTGCGAATGCGGCGATTCTTGCGCAGGCCGACCAGACGAATGCTGATAGTTGGTATAACGGCGATGATGCCGTAGTACTGCGCAAAGGCGGTTCCTCCGGTACCATCGTCGATGTGATTGGTCAGATAGGTACCGATCCTGGTACCGAGTGGGGGACAGGCGATACGAGCACTGCGAACAAGACATTGCGCCGCCTCGCCTCGGTCTGCGCTGGTGATACCGACGGCTCCAATGCCTTCGATCCTGCGCTGGAGTGGACAGGTTTCGCTACCGACAACAGCGATGGGCTCGGTAGCCATACGGCGAATTGCGCTGGTAGCAGCAATCCTGAAATCGTTACCACCTGCCCGGCAACGCTTGCGGTCGATAGCGGCACGGCCGGTTCGGTGCTGTTGAGCGCGAGCGATAGCGATGGCACAGTGACGAGCGCGGCGATTACGAGTGCGGCAGTGGCTGGTATCTCGCTCGGCGCGCAGAACCCGGCGAGCGCTGTTGGCGGCACGTTCACCACGACGCTACAAGTGGCGGATACAACCGCCGATGGGATCTACGCGGTCGAGATCACGTTCTCCAACGACGATAGCACGCCGCAGACGCAGTCCTGCACGGTGACGGTGACGGTCGAGGCCCCGTTCTGCGCAACCACGCCGGCCGATTTTGAGCGCATTTATGATGTGCAGGGCAGCGGTGCGACGAGCCCGCTGGCTGGCCAGGATGTCACGGTGCGCGGTGTTGTCACCGGCGATTTCCAGGGCGGTGGTGGCCTCAACGGCTTTTTCGTGCAGGAACAGACCGGTGACGGCAACCCGGCGACGTCGGATGGGATCTTTGTCTTCATGCCAGCCGCCAACCCGCTCGCCAGTGTTGATGTGAGCGTCGGCGATGTGGTGCAGCTGAACGGTACGGTGGCGGAGTTCGGCAATACTGGCACGCCAGAGACATTGACCGAGATCGAATTCGTGACGGTGCTCGATGTTTGTGGAACGGCGACAGTGCCCGATCCGGTGGTGATCGACCTGCCAGTGCCGACGACGGACGGCCTGGAGCGCTACGAGGGCATGCTGGTGGCCTTCCAGGAAGAACTGACCGTTAGCCAGAATTTCTTCCAGGGCCGCTATGGCCAGGTGACGCTCGCTGCCGAGGGGCGGCTGTACCAGCCGACGAACGGCAATTTCATCAGCGACACCTTTGAATTGAATACACGGCGGACGATCATTCTCGACGACGGTTTTTCCGGCCAGAACCCGAACCCGATCCCCTACATTGGCGTGGATACTACGTTGCGCGCCGGCGATACGACGAATATTCTGACTGGCACGCTCGATTTCGGCCAGATCACGAATGTTACGTCCGACCGCTTCTATCGTCTGCATCCGACGGTGCCGGTTAGTTTCACGCGCGTGAACGAGCGCCCTGCCGCGCCCGCACCGGTGGGCGGCAATGTGAAGGTTGGCAGTATGAACGTGCTGAACTACTTTACGACGCTCGATGCACCGGTAACACCTGCTTCCCCAGCGACACACGCAGCGACTGTCGGGGAGCCGATAGCGCCGCCGAGTTCGATCGCCAGGAAGATAAAATCGTCGCCGCGATCAGTACGCTCGATGCTGATGTACTCGGCCTGATCGAACTGGAAAACAACGGCGACAGCGCTGTTAGCGCCCTGGTTACTGCGCTGAATGCGGTAACCTCGACGACCACCTACAGCTATGTCGTTGCGCCTGAGCCGAACGTCGGCGACGATGCCATCCGCGTTGGTTTGATCTACCAGCCGGCGGTGGTCACACCGGTGGGCGCGGCGCTGCTCGATAATAATGCGATCTACGACCGTGTGCCGATGGCGCAGACTTTTGAATTAGTGGCGAACGGCGAGCAGTTCAGCGTGATCGTGAACCACTTCAAGTCGAAGGGCAGCTGCCCGAGCGATGACACAGATCCGAATGCCGACCAGGGCGACGGCCAGGGCTGCTGGAATGCCCTGCGCGTTGAGCAGGCGCAGCAGCTGCTGACCTTTATCGAGACGGTTAAAACCAGCTCTAGCGACGACGATGTGTTGGTGCTGGGCGATTTTAATGCCTATGCTGAGGAAGACCCGATTCTTACGCTAGAGGCGGGCGGCCTGGCGTTGGATGCCGAGCGCTTTATCGCGCCTGCTGATCGTTACTCCTTCGTCTTCGATGGTGCCGCCGGCGAGCTTGACCATATTCTGACCACCGAGAGCCTGAGCGCGCAGGCCACCGGCATGACGATCTGGCATATCAACGCCGATGAACCCTCGGTGATCGACTATAACACCGAGTTCAAGACGCAGGATCTTTATGCCGATACGCCCTTCCGCTCCTCCGACCACGATCCGCTGCTAATGGGGCTGAAGTTGGATCAAGATTCGCCGACGCTAGCGACCTTGAGCGGATCGACCAAAACAGTGAACACCACGGCGGTCAATAGCGGCGATGTGTTGACCTACACGCTGACGATTTCCAACAGCGGCGAGACCGGCACGATCTTCAACCTGACGGATACGCTGCCGAGTGGTCTAGGCCTGATCAGCGCGCCAGGCCTGGAGGTGAACGGCCAGGAGTTGACGGTGAGCGGTGCGGTTGCGGGCGGTGCTACAGTCAGTTATATTGTGCAGGTCGCGGTGACGGCGAGTGGCCCGCTGACGATCACGAACGTGGCGCAGCTCAGCGGCGATGGGATGCTGCGCACGCTAACCGCGCCAGTGGTGACGGTGCAAGAGGATACAGTTACGCCGGTGAATCTCGCTTCATCGAGCAAGACCGTTAATACGGCCTTCGCCAATCCGGGCGATGTACTGACGTACACGTTGTCGATTTCGAACAGCGGCCAGGGCGGCACGACCTTCGCCATCAGTGATACGCTGCCGAGCGGGCTGGGCCTGATCAGCGCACCAGGGCTGACACTAGACAACGGCACACTGAGTGCGTCGGGCAGTATAAGCGGCAACACCGCGCTAGATTTTACTATCGTTGTGAGCGTGACGGCGAGCGCGCCGCTGACGATCACGAATGTAGCGCAGCTCAGCGGTGATGGGGTGCTGCGCACGCTAACTGCGCCGACGGTGACAGTGCAGGCGGAGCCGTTAGAACCGGCTGATCTAGCGGGATCGCGCAAGACGGTGAACACGACGGCGATCTTAAGCGGCAATGTACTGACTTACACGCTGACGATTTCGAACAGCGGCCAGCGTAGTACAACCTTCAGCTTGACCGACACACTGCCGATGGGGCTCAGCTTGATCAGCGCACCAGGGCTGACGGTGAATGGTCAGCGTTTGACGGTGAATGGCAGCGTGGGCGGCGGCCTGGCGGTGAGTTACATAATCGTGGTGCGCGCGATCGCGCAAGGCCCGACGACGATCACCAATGTGGCGCAGCTCAGCGGCGATGGCCAGACGCGCAACCTGATATCGCCGCGCGTCGATGTATTGCCCGACCCACAAGCGGGGTTTGAGGTCTATTTGCCGATTATCAGGCGCTAAGAGAACATACAGGAGGGTCGGCAGTGTCGCTGCCGACCCTCTTGATAACATCCATCCGGTATGCCACCGACTATGCCACCAAAAACAACTATTATCATCGGCGCAGGCGCGGCGGGTTTGGCGGCAGCGCGGGCTGTGCATGCTGCCGGGGTTCATGTGACAGTGCTGGAGGCGCGCGAGCGGGTGGGTGGGCGTGTTTGCACCGACACAAGTTTTGCGCGCTTCCCGATCGAGTTAGGGGCCGAGCTGATCCATGGCGAGCGTGTGATCACCCACCGCTATCTCGCCGAAGCTGGCCTGGGCAGCTACCGCGTCGATCGATATGGTACGCTGCGCTGGGGTGCGGGTGGACGAGCGCGCTCTCGTGAGGAGCACACGCCCGCAGGCCACGCACAGTTAGCTACCCTGGCCGCCACCTACGCTGGCATCGCCGATCTGAGCTGGGGCGACGACCTCTCGCTGGCCGACTATTTACGTCAGAGTGGTGCCGATACCCGCGCTATTGCTGTCGCCGATGTGCTCTATGCCCAGACCTGCTGCGCCGCGATCGAGACGTTGGGCTGCGCCGATTTAGCGCGTGAGATGCAGCTCGACCACGCAGGGCACGA
Source organism: Candidatus Altimarinota bacterium (assembly GCA_012031775.1). GTDB lineage: Bacteria > Chloroflexota > Chloroflexia > Chloroflexales > Chloroflexaceae > JAAUTF01. Next base: position 4,514 of record JAAUTF010000485.1, read on the forward strand.
AGAATTCCGTGTCCATGGTGGCTACGGCGCGCTCTTCGATTGGTTCGCGCACGGTCTCGACATTCGGCTGGGTACGGTCGTGTGGCGGGTACAATGGGGCGCTGGCGGTGTACATGTCGAGACGAATCGTGGTTTGTTTCAGGCTGAGCGTTGCATTATCACGCTGCCAGTGGGAGTTTTGCAGGCGAATAGCGTGCAGTTCGACCCGCCGCTGAGCGCGGAAAAGCAGGACGCGATCGCGGCGCTGCGCCTGGAACGGGCCACCAAATTCTTCCTGCGTTTCGACCGCCGCCATTGGGATGCTGATCTGGCATATATGGCGCACGAGGGCCGTTTTGCGCGCTGGTGGACGCCTTCGTTAGGAGTCAAGAGTCAGGCGTCAGCCAGCAGAAGGGCCACACTTGCCGAGCAAGACCATAGTGATGTGATTTGTTGCTATGTGACGGTGGAGCGGGCGGCCGCGCTTGACCAATTGAGCGATGCTGAGGCGATCGGTTTTGCTTGTGCTGAACTGGAAACACTGCTTGGTGAAGCCGGACTCGCCGAGCATGTCACGGGG
>JAAUTF010000486.1 GCA_012031775.1 Candidatus Altimarinota bacterium
TGACCCCACACTCTTGCGTAAGAGTTCCGTAAGACCAGAGAAAGTTTGGCTTAAGAAGTCACACCTATAGTCGAGTTCATCAGCCCACTGCAACTACTGACATTACTGGGGACTCACGTATGGTGCGACGGCAAGAAGCCGCCTGGGCCTACCTGTTCATTGCGCCGCAACTGCTCGGCCTCACGTTGTTCATCCTCGGGCCAACGCTGGCCACCTTCGTGTTCAGTTTTACCAGTTGGGATCTGATCGCAACGCCACGCTGGGTTGGTCTGGCCAACTACCAAGCGCAGCTGAATGCGCCCGTGTTCTGGCAGACGCTGCGCAACACGCTGGTTTTTGCCATCGGCAGCGTGACTCTTGGCACCATTGCAGCACTGCTGGTAGCGTTGGCTTTAAGCGTCGGGCTGCGTGGCACGACAGTGTATCGTGGGCTCTATTTTCTACCTGTGGTCACTAGCATCGTGGCAGTGAGCATCGTCTGGCGTTGGATTTTCAACCCCGAGTTTGGTCTTTTTTAATCTGCTGCTCAACACTGTTGGGTTGCCGAGCTTGCCCTGGCTAAATAGTCCGCGCTGGGCATTGCCTGCGGTAATTATCGTAACGATCTGGCAGAACCTGGGTTTCCACACGGTGATTTTTCTGGCTGGTCTCCGCACGGTGCCGCAGCAATTTTACGATGCGGCATCAATTGATGGTGCCAATGGTTGGCAGCGTTTCTGGGCAGTAACCTTTCCGCTCCTGTCACCGACCACCTTTTTTGTGGTCGTCACAGCGATGATCGGCGCGTTTCAGGCTTTCGGCCAGGTGGCAGTGCTGACGGGTGGTGGTCCGGCAAATGCCACCCGCGTACTGCTCTTCCACATCTACACACTGGCCTTTCGGCTCTTCAACATCGGCGAGGCGGCGGCGGTCTCGGCCTTGCTCTTTGCGCTGCTCTTCGCGCTGACAGTGGGCCAGTTCTGGTTTGCGCGAAAGTGGGTCTACGATGGCTAATACGCGTTCATTCCCGCAGCTGCATCAGACGACGCGCATCCGCCGTCGCCGCTTCGCCCTCTGGCGCGTGCTGCTCCATCTTGTGTTAAGCATCGGTGCGCTGCTCATGGTCTTACCGTTTTTCTGGATGATCTCGACCTCGCTGAAAGCCGAGGGCGATGTGCTGCGTGTGCCGCCGCAGTGGCTGCCCAACCCGATCGTCTGGTCGAACTACGCCGAAAGCTGGACTGCGCTGCCCATGGGCCAAGCCTATGTCAACAGTTTGAAAGTGGCCAGCATCAGCACGATCGGCACAATACTTTCGTCGTCGCTGGCCGGCTTCGCCTTCGCCAAGCTGCACTTCTACGGGCGCGGCTGGCTGCTGCTCGTCTTGCTGGCGACCTTAATGGTGCCGGTGCAGGCCACGCTGATTCCGACCTACATCCTGTTTCGCTGGTTCGGCTGGCTCGATACGCACTGGCCGCTGATCGTGCCGGCGGTACTGACAAACGCCTACGGCGTGTTTCTGTTTCGCCAGTTCTTTCGCACCATTCCCGACGATCTGGCCGACGCGGCGCGCGTTGATGGTGCTGGCCCACTGCGGATCTACGCGCAGATCTTTCTTCCACTGGCAATCCCGGCGGTTGCAGCGCTCGGTATTCTCGATTTTATGTATTACTGGAATGAATACTTACTACCGCTGATCTTTCTCAGCAGCGTCGATCGCTTTACCTTACCGCTGATGTTGGCCTCGTTTCAGAACGGGTATACCACGCAGTGGAGCCTGTTGATGGCGGCATCGGCGATCGCGCTGGTGCCGGTGATGCTGGTGTATCTGCTTGCGCAGCGCTATTTTGTCGAGGGCATCGCCCTCACCGGGCTTAAGGGATAAATCAAGGTTCAGGAATGAGGCGTGGTTGTCGGTTTTGGCGACAGAGCAGCCAAAACTGATGACCTTACAACTCCGCTTCTGCAACTTTGCCTCACAATAGGAAGGTAGAAGCATGGACAAGCGAATGGTATCACGGCGCGATTTTTTGCGCCTGGGCGTTGTGGGCGCGGGCTCGGTTGTCGGCGGGGCGGTATTGGCAGCGTGCGCGGGGGCTCCGGGCGGCACCACCGGCCGCGCGCGAGTTCAGCGTGACCACGATCGCTGGGCCGGAGGAAGAGCCGCTGTTTCAGCAGATCGTTGCGCAGTTCAACCAGACGGTGCCGCAGACGATGTGGCGCTTCGATCGTGTGCCAGGCACGTGGGAGGATCTGAGCAGTAAATACGTCGCGCAGATTGCCGCCGGCAGCCCGAATGACGCGGTACGCATTGCGATCATTCAAAAATCATCGTACGTCGATCGTGGCTACCTGAGCGACCTGATGCCCTTCTTCGAGCGCGACGGGCTGAAGTTCGACGACTACCTCGACGGCGCGTTCAAAGACTGGCAGATCGATGGTAAACTCTATGGCATCCCGGCTGGGATCTACAACATGGCGCTCTACTATAACAAAGATCTCTTCGACGCGGCGGGATTGCCGTACCCGCCGACCGAGTGGGACACCGACGCCTGGACTTGGAACGAGTTTCGTGCCGCAGCACAGGCGCTAACTGCCGGCAGTGGTGCCGAGAAACAGTACGGCATGGGCACCACCTGGGATCTGCGCTGGGTCATCCAGTTTGTTTGGCAGAATAACGGCGATTTCGTGGATGCGAATCACAGCCGTGCGACGCTGAGCGAGCCGGCTGCGCTGGAGGCGCTGCAGTTTGTCGAGGCCATGGTGCGCGAGGATCAAGCGTGGGCGACACCGGCGGCAACCGGCAGCGACGACATCGACGAACTGTTCCGCGGCGGGCGCGTCGGTATGTACATGGATGGGATGTGGCAGATGCCCGCGATGGCGGCGATCGAGGGCTTTCGCTGGGGTGTTGCGCCGCTGCCGCGCGGCAAGGCAAGCTTCACCGGGCTGTATGTTGATGCCTGGGTGATGCCGACCGGCGTGAAAGACCCCGAGCAGTCGTGGCAGTTCTTGAAATACATGACGACTGCTGCGCCCCAAAACTTGCTGGTCGACAATGGCGCGCTTGGCGTGCCGATCCTCAAGTCGGTGGCCGAGGAGCGCAGCGGCGATCTGTTCAAGCCGCTGTCGCCCGAGGAACAGCAAGTCTGGCTCAACGCCTCGAAGTACAGCCATCTCTTTCCCTACACGCGGCGCTGGGACGAACTCTACGATGCTTTGCTGCCCGCCTGGGATCTCTGGTCGATCGGCGAGATCGACGCTATTGAGATGGCCGCGCAGATGACTGCCGTGATCGATCCGATTCTTGCTCGTGAATAAGGTTTCAGCAAAGCTGTTTGTTGGGGTCTGTGTTGGCGGTTGTGCCGCCAACACAGACCCCAACAAACTCTTGCCCAAATCTGGCGAACTTCGCCTAAGGAGAAACTGATGGCACAACGAATGTATTGGGTTCCGCACACGATCTGTTACTTTGGCTGTGAGCACTGCCACAACGACTCGCTGATGACCGGACAGCGCGCCGACAAGCGGATTATCGACGGGGTAATTGCCAATTTGCCCGGCCCTGAGTCGCCGTATCGCCTGGAGGCGATGCTGGTGGGCGGCGGCGAGGCGCTGATGCGCGGTCAGCAGATGGAATACCTGGTGCAGGCCTTTCGGGCGCGTTTCCCGCGTGGGCCGCAGGCCACCGTTCAAGAGCGCTGGGCAGCGGGTTATAGCACCTTGGCGCTGCAGACCATGGGCCACCCGCTGGCCGATGCGAAGGGCATTCCAGCGGCGAAAGTGATCAATTACTGGCTGGATCTCGGGGTTGACTACTTTCATATCGCTTCCAATGATATGTTCCACGAGCGCCAGCGGCCCGATTACCCCTGGGAGACCTTGCGCGCCGAACTACGCCGCTACGAGGCCGAGCACGGCGTTCATTTTCACATTTACGGCAAGTCGGCGGCGCGGCTAGTACCTTCGGGCCGTGTGCTCGATACGCTGCCCACGCTGGAGCAGGAAGGGGCCGGCCTGCTCACCGACGAAGGCTACTGCGCCAGTTCCTGGGAGGCCGGCGCGCATTTCCTCAGCGGTCAGACGGCCAGCTACCCGGAGTGCTCCGAGGTGGTGATCGACCCACAGGGCTGGGTTCACCCTTGCTGCTGGCACGAGCTGGCACCCGGCCTCTTCGATCTGAGCACCACGCCATTTGAGCAGGGCATGGATCGTATGCAACAGGTGCCGCTCTGCCAGGCCATCGACAAGGGTGATATGTTCGCGCTCGCACAGATCGCCGGTGTCGACATAGCCACCGCGCGTAGCGTGCGCGACACCGTGGGCGACTGCGGTGCCTGCCGCCTATGGTCGGTGCGCCTTGGCCAACAGGCCGAACACGCTTGGCTCCAGCCGACGCAGCTGTCGTCGCGCGAGATCCGCTTCTACGAGCGGCATCTCGGCACCGCGACGATGGAAGAGCTGTTCCCGCGCTCGACTGGCTTGCAGCTGCATACGTGAGATTGCTGCGCGACCGTGCCGGTTTACCGCCACCTAGCGCACACGTAGTCGAGGCTTACAGATGATTTGCAAGGAGCATTTTATGATCGCTGCACGCACGTTTCGCCCACTGGTGGCATTATTTGCCGCCCTAGTACTTGCGCTCGCAGCTTGCGCGCAACCGGCTGCTGAGGTAAAACCCTTAGTGGTTTCGGCCATCCCCGACCAAGACCCAGAGAAGCTGCAACGACTTTATGGCCAGGTATCGGCCTACCTATCGGCGGAGTTGGGTGTGCCGGTGGAATATCGCCCGGTGACAGATTACGCTGCTTCGGTGACGGGGTTTCGTGTCGGCGATCTCGATCTGGTGTGGTACGGTGGGCTCACCGGTGTGCAAGCCCGGCTGCAAGTTGAAGGGGCGCAGGCGCTGGCACAGCGCGACATCGACGAGCGCTTCACCAGTGTGTTTATCGCCAATACCGCCAGCGGGGTCGCGAGCCTGAACGACATTCCTGGCCATACCTTCACCTTCGGCAGCGAGTCATCGACCTCGGCGCCTGATGCCGCAGTATTCTTGCAGCTAGCAGGCATCGCGCTCGACGCGCTGAAGGGC
>JAAUTF010000487.1 GCA_012031775.1 Candidatus Altimarinota bacterium
GCACTCGCCAGTCCCGCCGGCAGTCGGCGACTGTCCGGCAGCCACGCGCCCAGCCGGATGTCGATGCGCGTGAGGCGGCCCTCGACTGCACGACGTTGATCTGCTGACGCTGCAAAAGGCCTATGCGGCCGCGCTCCTCAAATGGCGCGGGTATGGTGTGCCCTCCGTTGCTGATCTTGAATCTTAGCCATGGCTCCCGCCTATATCCCGATCTCCCTGCGGCGTCAGGTGCGGGCCGATGCCGAAAACCAGTGTGGGTATTGTCGTACACCGGAAGCACTCATCGGCATGCCATTAGAATATGATCATCTCTACCCGGAAGCATGAGGTGGGCCAATAACGCGTGAAAACCTCTGGCTCGCCTGTACTCGTTGTAATGATTTTAAGGGTGATCGCATCACCGGCGTCGATCCGGAGCGTGCTGAACCCGTTGCGCTGTACAACCCGTGCACCCAGCTGTGGCACGAGTACTTTATGTGGTCGACAAGCGGCATTGCAATCATCGGCGTAACGCCAATCGGACGTGCAACCGTTGCAACGTTGAGTCTCAATAACGAGTTCATCACCATCACGCGCACTTTTTGGGTAGCCGCTGGTTGGTGGCCGCCAGCAGTTGCCGACTGAACGCAGCACGTCACCAGCCTGTAATCAGTGATAGCTTGCCTTTTGAGCGCTAGCTCTATGATAGGAGCAGCTGGATCCTATGCAATGCTACAGCGCAGCGTATGTGGGAGAAAAGCAGCGCGTGCGCGCTATCCCCGATCAGCTCCGCGCGCTCGGCCATACGATCACAGTGGATTGGACGACAGAACGCGGCACGTCGGCACTGATCGCGATCGATACGCTGAGCAGGTACACGCCGTGGCGGTGCGCGCTATGCAGGGCGTTGCGGCCTGCGATGGCGTCGTGCTGCGCGCCGACCCCGACGAAGGGCGGGCGACATACGCGGCGTTGGGGGCAGCTATTATGGTTCACATGCTGCGTGGGACGCCGCAGATCTATGTGCTTGGCGCGGAGTTGGACAACTCGATCGTGTTCTATCAGCCGGCGGTCGCGCGTGTACGGACGTTCGCTGCCCTGCTCGCGCACTTTGAGCGCGCCTCATTGTTGGCAGTAGGCTATCCATAGCGCTGCACAACCTGCCGCAGCACATCGCGCCCCTGCGCCACCAGCCGCTGCGCGGTGGCGGTATGAGTTTGTCGTCCCTTGCGACGCATACCAGCGTATGAGTTCGGCCAGCCGGATGGCGACAAAGAGATCCAACAGGTCTTCCTCCGCGCGCGCCAGCGCCCGTTCCTGCCGGTAGCCGCACAGCAGTTGCTCGCGATAGGCTGCGATGTCGTGCGGATACCGCGCGATGACTTCGTCGAGCGCCACGGCGAGATCGTAGAGGTAATAGCCGAAGCCACAATCTTCGAAATCGATCACGCCCACCCCGTCCCGGGCGAACAGGCAATTGCCCGTATGCACGTCGCTGTGAATCAGGCCCTAGACCGTTGGCTCTTCGCCAAGTTCGGCCATGCTCTGCTGAACGATACGGCCTACGCGATCAAACACGGTGGTGTCATCCGCTGTCCAAACTCCCGCAGCATTGGCGCTGCTCAACACAGACGACGGGCCAAACACGCGCGCCCAATCCCAACGGGGCACGTGGTGGCCATCGGTGATGAGGGTTGCAGCGTCGAGGTGTGGTGGTGGGGGTGTCGGCATGCATCGCGCGGCCCTTCACGCCGCCAGTGTCGACTCGTAATGGCGCAGGATCAACTGGTCTGAGTGTAGCGCAAGCAGCGCGTATGTCCGACCACTATCATCGCTGAACTCTACCTCGAAGACGCCCGGTGCCCACTCCTCGACGACCGTGCCGACCTGGCCGCGGCGGAGGCCATAATCGGGGACATCTTCGAGCAGTGCGACGACATCGAGCAGTTTTGGTGTGTCAGCCACGATCTCCTTCCTCGCACTGAGATCGCGTCAAACTCTCGGATATCATCCGCCATTGAACGTCACTATGACTCGCTACACACGCAAAGCTGCCCAGGTAGTGACCACGAGCCTATGGTATGGTACTTCCTGCTGTACGGCTGGCAGCCAGCACTTCGTGCCATCGTCTGGGGAGGTGGTTCAAAGGTCAAAGCCCAGTTGCTGTGGCGTATCGGGAGGTGGTATTGGTGGTGGCGCAGTCTGACGAAGTGCCGCTTCAAGGAGATGCAAGACACCCAATTGAGCTGCCCAATCGTGAAGATAACGCACATCCAGGGTCGCACCCTCGGGTTGCGATCACGGCAACGATATCGCTCCATTGGCGATCAAGCACGCCGTGTGCCAGGCTATACCATTCAAGTTTCGCCAGAATAATATCCTCTGCACTGACAAAGTAGGCTTCACGATCAGGGTTGCGGGCGACGGTTTGGCGGACGCGTCGGGCAAGCTGCGCCTGTTCGTAAGGAGACCCGATGATACAAACAGGTGACGCGAAAAAAGCTACTGCGATGCACAAGATTACAGGTTGCCCGATATGCAGGAGTAGCGACGAGTGATGGTGCCACCGCAATGGCATCAAGCAGCTCTTGGCGCTGCAGATAGAAGTCTGGTTCAAGCTGCGTCACAAAACGCGCGGCTTTGTGGGCAGGAATGGTCACGAGCAGGTCGACATCGCGCGTGGCCCGTGGTTCACCATAGGTGGAACTGGCGAATGAACCGCCAACGCAGTAGAGAATATGTAATGCGTCAAGGACGTCAGTCACCGCCAATAACACCTCAGTTGGTTGCATTCGTCTCCTCGGTGTGGGCGACTCTGCCATACACGCGATCGGCAAGGTCAGCGCCAAGCCAGCGCGCTGCCAGATGTCGCTGCAGTTCGTCCGCTGACGCCCTTGGATAGCGACGGCGCAGGTCACTGAGGGCCAACGTTTGCAAGGTAGCGTTCAATGCATCGACCTGGGCAAGCTTTTGCCAAGTCGGCGTCTGACGCCAGGCGGCCAGGGTACGATCCATCGCTCGTGCCGAACTGTCTGATCCAACCGGCGTCATTGGCATGTCCTTTGTGTCTTGGTGGTGCGCTGCCTACACACGCGCACCAGCGCGCCCACGTGCTGCGCCACCGATCGCCATCTCTCCCGCTAGGCATCCGGTTGCGACGCATCCCGCCACGCTCATTATACCCTCCTACCCGGCAGCTTGCCAGCGCTGGTGTCCGTGGTGTGCTGCCCCTCACCATCCGCATGGATGCGCGCCAGATCAATCACGACTACGGATGCGGAAACGCCCGCTGCTTGCGACACTGCGCCTATCACCCCTGGGCGCAGGCGTCACCTTTCTCTGAACGTCCTGCTGTGCCAGTGGCGAACGCCCGTCGAGGTCGATCCTCGGCCTTTCCCATGCGCCTGTGGCGCACATACCCCGATGCGCGACCAGCAATACTGGTCGCAACGCGCGTATGGCCTGGAGGACGGCTGCCATGAACGAGGCCCTGTGGATGGCAACGCTGCACGACCCGAACCAGAAAGACCCCGCGCACGATCCAGAGCAAGACGACGACGAGGAGGAGACTGTGCCGGAGCTGGATGATTTCAATGAAGATGAGATCGACGACATCTTTCGGCAGTTGCAAGGCACGCACCTTGAACCGTAATTGGTGCCCGTGTACCGCACCCGATGACCGCGTGGGGATCACCTGCGCGGTCATCGTGCGTCGTGGCACCGGAAAGAGGAGTCGCCATGCCGGTCTATCTCCACGGGCCATTGAGCGCCCACCTGCCGCCCTTACGCCTGGTCAGTCGTAGCACGCACGAGTACGCGGGCGCGTACCCCTTCTGCGGCGGTAATGAGTGTCGGAGCGATCGCTTCCATTCGATCTGTCGCAAATACCGGGCGATTTCCGATTACTTCGACAGCCTGCTGGTGGGCCTGACCGCCACCCCGCGCGACGAAGTGGATCGCGACACCTATGAGCTGTTTGACCTGGAGCGCGGTGTGCCCACCGACGCCTACGACCTCGAAGATGCGGTGAACAACGGCTTTCTGGTGCCGCCCCGCGCTGTCTCGGTGCCGCTCAAATTTCAGCGCGAAGGCATCAAATACGACGAACTCAGCGCCGATGAGCAGGAGGCATGGGACGGGATCGAATGGGACGAGGACGGCGGCGTGCCGGGCAGGTCGGCGCGGGCGCGATCAACCAGTGGCTCTTCAACCAGGACACTGTGGACAAGGTGCTGGAGCATGTGATAGTGCATGGCCTGAAGGTTGCCGCCGGCGATCGGCTAGGCAAAACCATTATCTTCGCCAAGAACCACGAACACGCCCAATACATCGCCGAGCGCTTCGATGTGAACTACCCGCAGTATCAGGGCCAATTCGCCCGCGTGATCGACTACCAAACCGAATACGCCCAATCGCTGATCGACAACTTCAGCACCCCGGAGAATTCGCCGCACATCGCCATCTCGGTGGATATGCTCGACACCGGCATTGACATTCCTGAAGTGGTCAACCTCGTCTTTTCCAGCTGGTGCGTTCGAAAACCAAAACGCCCAGCTCAGCCTCTTGCACCACGATAATGCTCGGCTCTTCGCCGACGTGGACTGCTAGCAGTCGCCGCGCCAACTGTTGAACGTGCCGGCCACCACTACGTCGCGCAGCGGCCGATCGGCTGCGAACGTGAAGGTGAATCCGTCCGGCCCTGCGGAGATGCTGGCGCGTGGATTGACGTGGTCGGCCATTGATTCGCTCCGTGCTCCAGACCCATCGGTGGGTCGGCCCTACGCGTGGTGCAGACGCCCGAGAACGGCGTCGGTTTCCGCGACAAGCGCGGCAAGCAGTGCCGCAGCAGTGCGGTGGCGCAGCAGCCGTGTCGACTGGCCGGCCCACATCGCGATCAGGTCTGCGCGACCCTGCGCGAGCGCAGCCTTGCGAATATGCTGCATGATCCACCCCTGGGCCGGGTACGGTGCCGGGGGGCCCTCCTCCGCGCGCAGTTCCTCGATCAGCCGATTGGCCAGCCCACGGGCGAGACGCCCGGAGAACAGCCGCGTGAGCACCGTGTCGTGCTCGCCCGCGCCAAGCA
>JAAUTF010000488.1 GCA_012031775.1 Candidatus Altimarinota bacterium
ACCGGCCTCGTGCTGGCGTGGACGCTGATGATCATGCTGTTTATGGGGCGGCGCTTCGATATCGAGTATGTCAATAATTATAGCTCCGCGACCTGGATTTTTTCTTTACACTGGCTTCGAGCTGGGCCGGTCAACCCGGTAGCTTCCTGATCTGGACACTCTGGGGCACGATCGCCGCCGCTGTGCTCGTTGGGCGCACGCGCCATTTCGAGCCGTATGTGCTGCCGGTGATGATGCTCGTGCAAGCCGCGCTGCTGACGTTTGTGCTCATTTTGAATCCCTTTCAGCCGCTGACCGACCCGACGACGGGCCAGTTGCTCACGCCCACAGACGGTAAAGGGCTGAACCCGCTGCTGCACAACTTTTGGATGATCATTCATCCGCCGATTCTTTTTATTGGCTATGCGCTTGCAACGGTGCCCTTCGCTTTTGCCATCGCTGGTCTCATCCGGCGCGATTACGATAACTGGGTGACGCGCGCGCTACCGTGGACGATCGGTGCCTGGTTCTTCCTGGGCCTTGCCCTGCTGCTCGGCGGCTATTGGGCCTACGAGACGCTGGGCTGGGGCGGCTATTGGGGCTGGGATCCAGTCGAGAATTCCTCGTTAGTACCCTGGATTTTCCTCACCGCGCTGCTGCACGGCATGGTTCTGCAGCGCTCGCAGGGAGCGTTGCGGCGTACCAATCTCTTTTTGGCGCTGATGGTCTATGTGCTGGTGTTCTACGCTACCTTCCTGACGCGCAGCGGCGTGTATGCGAATTTCTCGGTGCATTCCTTCGTCGCCGAAGGTATTTTCGAGTCGCTGGTAGGGTTCCTCGTGCTGCTGATCGGCGGCGCGCTTGGTCTCTTTTTCTGGCGCTGGCGCGATATTCCCTCGCGCGAACTGAGCGAGAAGTTCTTCTCGCGCGATAGTTTCTTTGTGCTCGGCATTATCTCTCTGGTCGTCGTCGGTCTGCTGATCGGTATCGGCACCTCGATGCCGGTGATCTCGGCGATCCCTGGCGTCGGCCACACTTTGCAGGGCTGGTTCGGCGTGCCTTCGAGCTCGACGACGGCACGCTCATGAACCCGCAGGCCCAACCGTTTGAAGATGGTCGCTTTAGCCTGGCACCGAGTTTCTACCAGCGTATGGCACCGCCGCTCGGCCTGGTGATCGTGAGCTTGCTGATCATCGGCCCGCTGCTCGGTTGGCGTGACACTAATATGCGCCATTTGCTGCGTACATTGCGCTGGCCTGCGGTCGCCGCCGTGATCGCCGCGATTATCGCGATGTTCATCAATGTGCGCGATGTGCTTTCGCTAGCCTATGTCGCCCTCGGCACCTTTGCCCTTGGCACTAATCTGGCGATGGTGCTCAAAACGCTGCGCGGTGGCTGGATGCGCATCGGCGGCTATCTAGCGCATATGGGCTTTGTTATTATGCTGATCGGCGTGGTCGGCTCCAGCGCCTATGCAACGCCCGAAGAGCGCCTGGTGCTGAGCCCCGGCGAGACTACTAGCATCTATGGCTATACCTTCACCTTTAATGGCTGGCAGCAAACGCCCGATGGGCGCGGTGTGCTGGATATGACGGTGAACGATGGCCAGCGCAGCTTTGCCGCCGCGCCCAACCTCTACTTCAACGAGCGGATGGGTGCCACTATGCAGACGCCATCTATCCATAGCTTTCTCTGGCGCGACCTGTATATCTCGCCCGCCGGCTACGACCCCGAGGTTAACCCCGCTGCACCGGTGCTCGGCGTCGACCAGGAAGTTGAGATGGGGCCTTACCTGGTGGCCTTCCGCGGTTTCGATATCGACCGCGAGGCTATGATGACGGGCGAAGTCAAGGTTGGTGCTATGGTCGATGTGACCTACGAAGGCCAGACCGAGCAGTACATACCGGTGGTGCAAGTTGTCACCGATCCGGACACGAACGAGCAGAAGCTTGAATATGTGCCGGTGACCTTGGCGGGTGGCCATACCTTGCAGATCGTGCAGGTCGATCCGAACCAGCGCATTGTGATGCTGCAAGGCTCAGGTGAGGGTATTGATGGCCTGGAAGTTATTCCGGCCAAGGCGGTCGTCACAGTCAGTGTGAAACCGCTGGTGTTATTGGTCTGGGCGGGCGTGGTGATCGGGGTGCTGGGCGGTGCGATCGCAGTGCTGCGCCGCAGCCTGGAAGGCCGCGCGATGCTGGCCGGGCGCTCGGCGCGCTTGCCCAAGGGCCTTGCCGGTCTCTTTCGCAGTTAAGTGAGGCATTGTGACTGGTGCTGCTGTTGGCGAAGCTGGCAGCAGCACCAGTTACATCCGCTATGCAAGATTATTACGAAATTCTCCAGGTTCACCCCAGGGCCGATGGCGAGGCCATTCAGGCCGCCTACGAGCGTTTGAAGCAGCGCTACGACCTGCAGCGGCTCGATGGTGCCGCCGACGAATTGATCGCGCTTGCGCGCAGCCGCCGCGATGAGATCGAACGCGCTTACCTTATGTTGAGCGATCCGCAGCGGCGCGCCAACTACGATGCCGAGCGCGCCGCGACAACGATCGTGGCGCCGCCGGTCGCTAGGCCAGTGGCAAAGGGCAAGGCGACACAGAGCGCCCACGTGATCGATTACCGCCCCTTGCCGCCTGCCCAGGCGCAAGAACGCCCGCGCGAGTTCAACGCCCAGCCGATGCTGCCTTCCACCGCAGCAGGGCGCGCTGTCGAGCCGCCGCCAGCCTGGGTGGTGCCCGCTAGCCTCGTCGGCGTGCTCACCTTCCTAGTTGTGTTGGTAAGCCTCTTTGTCACCGTTACCAATCGGCCCCCGCCAACACAGCAAGCCCAGGAGGGGCCGCAGGTGATCGAGCAGCCCACCAGCGTGCTCGCTACGCCAACACGCGAGGAGGTTGTTAACCAGTTCGAGCCCGCGATCGAGCACGCGAGCGATCACGGCGCAACAGCCAGAGAACGTGAATGCCTGGATCGAATACGGCAACGCGCTCTACGACAGCGTGCAGGTGGCGCGCGAACTGCTCCCCGGCAGTGCTATTTATGTCGAACGGCTGCCGCGCTGGCTCGAGGCCGCCGCTGCCTATAATCAGGCGCTCGCGCTTGAACCCGAGAACGTGATCGCTCGCGCCGATCTGGGCGCAAGTTATTGCTACTATGGCAAAGAGGCCAACGATGCCAATTACCTTGGCCGTGGCCTCGCCGAAGCGCAACGGGCTGTACAAGATGGCCCGAACGACCCGCGCGCCTTGCTCAGCTATGGCGTCTGCCTGGCCTTTAGCGACCCGCCACAAACCCAACAAGCTGTCGCGCAATGGCAGCAAGTTATCGACCTCCCCGGCATCGACCCACGCCTCGTCGCCCAGGCCCGCCAGTTGATTATCGATTACGGCAGCTAGTTACGGTAGGCGAGTACGTTGCGCAAAGCTTCATGGCGTAGAAGCTTTGCGCAAAAAAGTTAAAATTCGCCCTTTACGCCGTTGATTCGTGTGCTACAATGTTTTCTACATTTATTAACCATTGCTATGAACAACTATTACAGTCTTCTAGATGTGGCGTCTGACGCCGATCAAGCGACGATCGAAGCGGCGTATCAGCGTCAGCGCGAGCGCTATAGCCCCGAGCGCGTGGCCGAGATGGACGCCGAGCTACGTGCGGTCGCCGAGGAACGCACCGCCGCCCTCGATCGTGCTTACAGTATGCTCGCCGACCCGCAGCGACGACGGCACTACGATATGAGCATTGGGTTGGCGATGGCTGAAGGAGCGGTACCGCCGGTTGTACAGCGTGGGCTCAGCAGCCGCGAGCGCTGGTATGCCGTCGGTGGTGCCTTTGCTGCGATCGCTCTGATCGCTGTGATCTGGCTGTTCACCGGGCGCGGTGAGGAAGACCAGGCACGCGCGATGGGCGAAGTGAATCGCCCGGCACCGGCGCTCACGCTCGATACGTTGGGCGGCGGCAGCATCGATCTGGCAAATTATCGCGGCCAGGTAGTTCTGCTCAACTTCTGGGGCACCTGGTGTGAGCCCTGTCGGCGCGAGCTACCGGCGATCCAGGCTGCTTACGATGAACTGAGCGGCCAGGGCTTGATGGTCATCGGCGTCAATCTTACCGACGACGAGATCGTCAACGGCGAGACCGAAGCGGATATCGCCGCCTTCCTCGCGCAATACGGTGTCGACTACCCGACCGCGCTCGACCGCGAGGGCACGGTGACCAATGCATACCGCGTTTTTCCGCTGCCGACGAGCTTCTTTATCGACGGCAACGGCCAGATCCGCTACGTTCACATTGGCGAACTGACACAAGAAGACGTCAGGGCCCGTTTTAACGAACTTAAACTGGAAGCCGCCGGAGGTAGCGCAGAGTAGTGCGAGGATTGCATGGAACAGCGTACTGTTCTTGTAGTGGATGACGACCAGGGCCTGCGTGATTTGATCCGCATCAACCTTGAGCACGATGGTTATGCCGTAATACAGGCCGCAAACGGTGTGCAGTGCGTCGAGACGGTACGCGATCAGCGACCCGATATTGTCATCCTTGATGTGATGATGCCCGAGATGGACGGTCTGGAGGCTTGCCGCCACGTGCGCGAGTTCTCCCAGGTGCCGATCCTGATGCTCACCGCCAAAGTACAGCACGAAGATGTGATCACCGGGCTCGACCGCGGTGCCGATGATTACTTGACTAAACCTTTTAATATGGAAGAGCTGTCGGCACGTATCCGCGCACTGTTGCGCCGGGTGCCGCCCGCCAATCGCCCCCTCAGCGCCGGCGATGGTCAGGTGCTGATCGACCAGCAGAAGCGCGAAGTGCTGGTGCGCGATACTAACGTCGACCTTACCCCCACAGAGTATGATCTGCTGTTGAAGCTGACTGAAAACGCCGGCAAAGTTGTTGAGCACGAAACCTTGTTGCGCTCGGTTTGGGGCCAGGAGTACACCAAAGATAACGACTACCTCAAGGTTTATATCTGGCACCTGCGCCGCAAGATCGAGGAAGACCCACGCAACCCGCGTCTGCTCCTCACCGAGTGGGGCGTCGGCTACCGCCTCGTTCCTTAAAGGGCGCGCCCAGCGGCGCGCTC
>JAAUTF010000489.1 GCA_012031775.1 Candidatus Altimarinota bacterium
CCGCTGATGAAGGCGATCTGCCTCGCCATCGGGCGACCAGCGCGGGTGGGTCGCGCTGCCCGCACCGGTCTCCAGGCGGCGGGTGGCTCCGCTGCCAACAGCGGTGATGCAGATCTCGGCGTGGTAGCGGTTCTCGGCGGGATCGACCCAGGTACGCACCCAGGCCACCTCGTGCCCGTCGGGGGACACCTGTGGATCGTCGCACATCTGAAAGCGCAATAGATCCTGGGCGCTCATCTTGCGTTGGCTGGCGGTCATAAAATGTCCCTCGCTCAAAATAAGCGTTTCCCGGCTACATAGGTTCGCTGCACCTGGGTGAGCGCGTCGAGGTCGATAAGCGGGTCGCCGGCGACCACGACAAGATCGGCGGATTTGCCGACTTCCAGTGTGCCCAGGCGTTCGCTCAGCTTGCTGATCTGCGCGGCGACGCTGGTGGCGCTGCGGATCGCCGCGTAATTGTCGTTCACCACGCCGAGCTTGAGCATAAACTTCATCTCGGGGGCGATCACACCGTGGCCCACCGCCGGGCTACCCGCATCGGTGCCAAAGCCGATCACAACACCGGCCTGCGCTGCTTTGACGATCCCGGCGTAGCGCGCCGGGTTGGCCACTGCTTTCTGGCGCTCGATCAGCTTCCACTCGGGGATGTTAAACTTTGCGGCGACCTCCGGCTGGCTTTGCATCACCACGGGCGCAAATGTCGTCACGATCGGGATCTTTTTCTTTAACAGCAGGTCAATCGTCTCGTCGCTCATGCTGCCGCCGTGCTCGATACAGTCGACGCCGAAGCGGGCCACCCGCTCGATGCAGGCGTCGTAGGTGGCATGCGCCGTGATCGGGATGCCGTTGCGATGAGCCTCATCGATCACCGCCGCCAGCTCCTCATCAGTGAACTCAAGCGTGTCGTGGCAGGCCATAATCTTGATCAGGTCGGCACCGCCGCGCACCTGGTCGCGCACCGCGCGGCGCATCTCATCGGGGCCGCTGGCCTCGCGACAGGCCCAGTAGGTGTGCGCCGTCTGGACGATCGCCTCGCCGCACGGCGAGAATGCGTGGGCCGGGGAAGATGCCTTGCTCGACCGCCTGCTTGGCAAAGAGATTGGTCTTGTGCAGGCCCAGATCGCGCACGGTGGTGACGCCAGCACGCAAGCTGATCAACATATTGCCAGCGCACTTGTAAGCCGAGATCTCCGCCGCGTCGTAGATCGACTGCTGCGCCAGATCGTGTACGCCGTCCCAGGCGAGATGGGCGTGGCTGTTGAACATCCCAGGGATGATTGTGCCGTTTGTTTCGACTATGTCGGCACCACGCTCACCCAGGTCGGCGGCGCTGCCGATGGCTTTGATCGTCGCGCCCTCGATCTCGACAAAGCCGTTCGCGATGATCTCCGCGCCGCGACAGGTGAGCACACGGCCCTTGAGGATCGTGTGACCGGTAGGAACTTCATACATCGGCGCGATCAGCTTCTGAAAGCGCCAGGCCGGCTGTTCAGGCATTAGAATGCTCCTCTTTGTTCTGTTGGATGGGCTTGGCCGTTTTGGTGGCTTTGCCACCAAAACGGCCAAGCCCAAAACCCCTTAATGCAGCCCCAACTCGCGCAGCGCGACCGCCGCGCCCTCAAGCGTCGTCAGGTTCATGCCGGCGTAGTTCGGCGAGAAGACCACGCCATGCCCGCCGACTTCATAGGTTGCTATCACGCTGCGGTAGACGATCTCCGGCGTGCAGACGGCCTGATCGGCGCGGGTGCGCGGCGCATCGACACCGATGCCCATGTAGACCGGCACGCGGTCGCCCACGGCGCGCAGCGTATCGCGACATTGCCCGCCAACATAGGTTTCCGGATTCATGCCAGTCTGAACGAGCTCGTTCCACGGTGCTTCGTGTAAACCAAGGATTTTGTACATCACCGGGGTGAACTCTTCGGGCGTGAAATCGCGCAAAATGCTTTTATGCAGGTCTGACATCTCTTTGACATAGATCCCGCCTGCCTGATGCTGATAAGTAATCGGTTTGACCCAGTCGCAATACGTGGCCTGCTCGTCCCATGGCCACTGGGCCTTGCGGAACGGGTTGAAGTGGTTGCGGTTCCAGACATTCAGCCCGAAGCTGTAGTTGGGGTTGCACCATTTGACTATGCCGTATAGCTCGCGGTCGAGATCTTTGTTGCGCTCCAACCAGAAGCGCTCCCAGATGAGGATCTCCGGGTTGCGCAGCAGCACGCGCAGAAATTCGATCAGCGACCCATCCACAAATGCCTCGTCGGCACGGGCGCGCTGGAAATACGTGTGCATCTCGCGAAAGGCGCTGCGCGTGCGCTCAACGTCGATGCCGCGCGCTAGCGCCTCGCGGCGACAGTGCTCGCAGAAGCACCCCGGTGCCTGGCCCTGTATCATCCGATCGAGCGGGCTGTTGCGCTCGTTGCACCACATAATGCCATCGATGGCGTAGCTGCGGCATTGGTCTTCGACCAGGGCGTGCCACCAGCGCCGGTAGGCTGGGTTCGAGGTACATGGCTCGCCAGCGACGCGGCCATACACATCGATCTCCAGGTACTGCGGCATGTTTGCAATGTTCACCGCGCTGGCCGAGCCATGGCCGGCATACTTAAACAGCGGCTCCATCATCTCGGGGATCACCTGCATGCCGCGCGCTTTCGCCGCCGGAATCACCAGTGCGAGGATGTCGCGGCCGTCGAGCTCTTTGTCCTGCGAGCGAAAATCGTTGATCGGCGTGTTCGCGTAGTACTCCGGGTTGGTCGCCCAGTATGCGCCGCCTTGCATCGTATAGGGTGCTGGGACACCGTGGTCGGGCCAGCCCTCCAGCGCATGAGAGATACGGCGACCGACTTTCAGGCCCAGCCACGAGATCGTGCCGATCAGCAGCACATTTACCCCGATGCGCTGTTGGAGCGTGTCGAGCACCACCTCAACGCCTTCGTCGATAAAGCTGATCGGGCTGATCTGAATGCCAACAAATTTTTTCGCGGCGTCGGGTTGTTTCATTGCATGCTCCCTCTACCAAAGTCGAATGAAAGGTTATTGTTTATCGTGGTGTGTTGGCAGCGTAGCCGCCAACACACCACGACAAACCGAAACTATGCACCGGAATTTGGTATTACTCACCGTGTACGGCGATCCAGCGTTCTTCGACATGAGACTGGCGCACCGCGTCGAGCACCTGCTGGCAGCGCAGGCCGTCGAGAAAGGTCGCCCCGCGCTGCGGCGCGCGCCCTTCACGTAGGGCTGGAACGAGTTCCTGGGCGAGGTGGGCGAAGGAGCGCGCCCAGACGCTGTTCGGCAAGTCCGGCGCGCCTTCGAGTGGATCGGGCACCGTAAGCTCTTCTACAGCACCGCCCAATTGCTTTCCCCAGAGCCGATCGGCTTGATCGAGCAGCAGGCTGCCGCGCTCGCCGTGGATCTCCACCTGGTTTGTACCGCCGTAGTGCGCCACGTAGCTGACAAAGACGGAGGCCTGCGCACCGTTGGCGAAGCGCGCGCTGAAGCTAAACTGGTCGTCGCTATCGACGGCGCGCAAAGCGCCGCCCTGGGCCGGATCGGGCCGAGCTGTTACGAAGGTGTTCAACTGGCCGCTCACAGCTGTGATCTCGCCGAGCCACCAGCGCAGCAAATCCACCTGGTGCGATCCGTTTGCTGCCAGCGCGCCGCCGCCGCGCGAGCGATCAGACCACCAATCCCAGGCGCGGCTTGGGTCGCCGCGCATGCCCGAGATACTGCGGATATGTATGTGATAGACACGCCCCAGGGAGCCGTTGGCAAGCAGTTCGGCAATTTTTGCGCGGGTCGGGTTGAAGCGCAATTCGTGGTCGATCATGTGGACGACGCCCGCATCTGTGGCCGCCTGCAGCATCGCCACTGCTTCGCTGCGATCCATGGCCATCGGCTTTTCACACAGCACATGGCAACCGGCCGCGATCGCCGCCAGGGTAATCGGCGCATGTGTGACCACCGGCGTAGCGATACAGACCAGATCGAGCTGCGCTTCAGCAAGCATCGCTCGGTAATCGTCGAAGGCCATGGCGATGTTGTTGGCCTGCGCAGCAGCCTCGGCCCGTTCACGGCGGGCGCTGGCGATCGCCACCACCTCGGCACCTGCCGTGCGGCGAAAACTTGGCAGCATCGTCGACTGGCCGAAGCCAGTGCCGATGATGCCGATGCGGATGGTTTCTTTCATCGCATACACCGTTACCCATTGTCGCGCGTCCAAATCGTCGAATCCACGTCGGCGATATGCGCGATATAGCCGCCGGGATTGATCGGCATCTTCAAGCGGCGGCTGATGATGATCCCGTTTACCGGCGAACGGCATTCCTCCTGTACCTCGCTTGTCAGCGGATCGATCACTTTGCCCAGCAGCTGGCCCTTCGTCACCTCAGCACCGAGGGCCACACCGTCCTCCTGGAGGTAGAAGCCGCCGTTACGCGAGCGATAGACGACATACTTCTCAACCATGATCTGGCGCTTCGGTAACTGGAGTTCGCCATCGATCATACCCAGGTGTTTGAGGATGTTGAGCGTACACTCGACGCCCTGCTCGATCGTGAAGTCGATCTGGCCGCCGCCGCCAGCTTCGACCACGAGCGGCACGATGCCGTTCAGTAAGCAGTGGCCGGAGATCATCGCCGGGTTTACCGGCCCCTGGCGCCACCAGATCACGCTTGAGCCGAAGGCCTCGGCCATGGCGCGAATCTTCGTATTCATCTCGTCGATGTATGCTGCCGTCAGCTGTGTGCCGCCGCCCTCGCCGCCCACCCCGTCGGCCAGCGAAGATTGAACCGCCGCATCACCGGGGATGGCGTGCGGAAAAGCCACCGGCAGTTCGTCGCAGGCACCGGTGCGTCGTGGTAATCCACTAGATACTGGCAGCGCGAGAGCACTTCCGTCCAGATCACATAGGCCATCTGCTCGGTGAGCCAGCCGTTCTCGATTTTGCCCGGCCAGACGCGGTTGAGGTCGAGCAAATCGGCGGGGTTGACGCGCGTGCCCGTGCTTTCGACGCTGCGCCGAACTCGACCGAGAAGGGGCTGGCGAGCGGCAA
>JAAUTF010000490.1 GCA_012031775.1 Candidatus Altimarinota bacterium
GCAAGGGGATCCTGATGTTGCCGGGCGCGACCGCCTCGGCGGGGCGCGCATTGTTACCGGTCTCGCTGCTGCCCTTTTCGCTGGACTGGGTCAACCAGGTGCAGGACTCGCGGGTAGAGTTCGAGCGCTTGCGCGACGAGACGCTCGATCTAGCGCATACTGCGCTACGTTATTGTGCTGCGCCCCGATCCGATCGGTCTCCGAAGCGGCACACATGGCCCTGCCCGCTTTGCACCTCTACGGGGTGGCTGTCGATACGCTGCTTATTGGGCCCTTCCTGCCATGGGCGAGTGCGGGTGATCTTGTTGCCGAGATGCGCGCCGAGCAGTTGGCGATTGCGGCACAGGCCGCGCAAATCTGGTCATCCATCCCGCAGCTGAGTCTGCCCGGCGGCCCGACGCCGACTGAGCGCGATGCCCTGGCGGCGATCGGGGAAACGCTTTATGCTGGTGGCGCGCCGACGAGCGGCGTATCTTGCGCCCGCCGGTGCGATACGGTGATACCGCTGATCCATCGATACAAATCGATCTGCCGGGCGTGCGGCGCGGCGCGCTGGGTCTGACGCTCAGCGGCGACGAATTGGTTGTGCGGGTTGGTCCCTATCGGCGGCATCTGCTGTTACCGGGAAACCTGCGCGGCATCACCACCATCAAGGCCATGCGCGACGGCGACACGCTCGTGATTCGTCCGCGTGGCGCATGATATGTCGCTGTCGATTGTAAGCACGTGTCATGCCGCGCGTGTCCTATCGAATACCATGAAAAAACCTATCTCTCTGCGGGGGCGTGTCGCGGTGGTGACGGGTGGGTCGCGCGGAATCGGGCGCGCAATTGCGGCGTGCTATGGTCGGGCGGGCGCGACCGTGGTGATCGCAGCAACGCGCAGCGCCACGGTAGAGGCGACGTGCCAGGACTTGACGCGGCTTGGCGTGACCTGTAGCGGCGTAGCCTGTGATGTGGCAGACATCGCGCAGGTGCGGCTGTTGCTGGAGCACACACAGCTGCGCTGGGGCAAGGTCGACATCTGGGTGAACAATGCGGGCATCTCCGGCCCTTTTGGGCCAGCGCTGGCGATTGAGCCGCTGGAGTGGCAGCGGGTGATTGCGGTGAATGTGCTCGGCACTTATCACGGCTGTATGGTCGCATTGCCGCATATGCGCGAGCGCGGCTACGGTAAAATTATTAATGTGAGCGGCGGTGGGGCCAAACGAGCGCAGCGCTATCGTTTCGGCCTACAGCACGTCGAAGGCGGCGATCGTGCGTATGAGCGAAGCCTTTGCGCGCGACTACGCAACCGATACAGGCGTTACGATCAACGTGCTCGCGCCGGGTATGGTTCCTACCGATATGCTCAACTTCCACGATGCGCGCGGCCCCGAGGCGGCTAAGGCGCTGCAAGCACTGCCGCGTGTGTTACGTATCTTCGGCACGACCTGTGAGGAGACGGCAGACCTCGCGCTGCATGTGGCCTCGCCCGCGACCGATGGCGTGAGCGGCAAAGTGTTTGAGGTTATGCCGCGTCGGCGCATTCTGTGGCGGCTGGCGCAGGCCGCGCTCGGAAGACGTTAAAAAAAGAGGTGGGGGCGAACGGTCGTTCGCCCCACCTCTTTTTCGTGCGCTACTTCACAATCAGATTGCCCACAGTAACCCAATCGCTGCTGTTGCCGGCCACATCGAGGGCCTGCACACGAATGACATAACGCCCGGCTTGCAACGGCGGCGTTATCACCTCGGGCTTGTCGCTGAACCAGTCCGACGTGCCGGTGATATTCGCGCCGACGTAGACCTTGTAACCCTCGACACCGGAGGCGCTATCGCTCGCGGCGGGCCATTTGATCTTCACCGGGCTGCCGGCCACGCCTTCCTGATCGGCAGGCGCAAGGCTAACCTGGGGTGCGATAGCATCATAGCCGACGCGACCAAAACTCGCCGTGGTTTGCTTGCCTTCGTGATTCCAGGCGCGCACATAGAAGGTATGCATGCCTTCGCCGGCCTCGGATAGCTGAGCGAAACCACTTGTCGCGCCTTGGTAGACAGGCGTATTATCGGGCTCGCGGTTCCAGGCCTGGTTAAGGCCGTTGCCGCCGAAGACGATCTCATATTCGATGCGCTGGTCTTTGTTATACCAAGTATCGGGTTGCAGCTGTGTTTTAAAGGTGATCTGCGGCGGCTGAAGTTCCATGCCAGTCATCACTTTACCGTAATGCTGATTGCAGCCACCCACTCGGGTAAATCATAACCCTCGATAAACTTTAGCGGCACCGACTGCCAGGGCTGACGCCCACCCTTGGAGGTAAAGGCGGTGAAGTGCAGGTGAGGATTACCGACCGTCTCGCGGTCGCCGGCCTCGCCGATTTTAGCACCCTGGCGCACAAATTTGCCGCGTTCAGTGCTCACCGCCGATTGCATGTGAGTGTACATTGTAAAAAAGTCGTTGCCGTGGCTTAACACAATCGTGCCGCTGCTCGGCGTCCAGCTCCAGATCGTGCCATCGGCTGAGGCGCGCACGGTACCGCCATAGGTCGAACCCTCGGCGTTCACCAGATCGAGCGAGTAACGATCCCAGGCGTTGTGGGTGCCGCAGCCGTAGCCTTGGATGATCTTCCAGCCCTGGCCAGCAGGTGTTGGTAACATCAGCGCAGGAGCTGCCTGGGCGGGTGTGGGAAAGGAGAGCAAGGGTGCGACGAAGAGCGCAAGCAAGACAAGCCACAGAGGAGCGAACGAGTGCGCCGCACGTGGGCGCGAGGTGCGCACGGGGCGCACTGGCGTCATACAGGGACGTCTCAAGCAATACCTCCTACACGATCAGTACCGGGATCGGGTTAGCTGCGATCAGGGCAGCTAACGGGGCAGGAGTATAAAACAATCTTTACAATTCGTCAAACAGATCGGGCCATCTGCTCTCGATAGTACCTATAGCGCTGGGCAGAAGCATTGAGCCATACGTCTGGGGTGTTGTGGGCAGCGAAGCTGCCCACAACACCCCAAACAAAGCTCAATCGTTGTGCTCATCGCTGTAGGGATGCAACGTGCTGCGTCCCTAGATAACCTTTAGTAATGAATCGAGACGGTTGTACCGATGTCGGCCCAGTCGTAGAGCCAGTGGGCATCGTCGATCTTGAGGTTGATGCAGCCGTGCGACATACGCACGCCAGTACCGTGGGCGTCGTGCCAGTAGGTGCCGTGCAGTGCAACGCCACCGACGACGTATTGTACCCAGGGAATATTCGGTACGTTCCAGCTTTCGCCGCCCATATTGCCAATCATGGTCTGCATCGGGTAGCGGTCGTAGATGGCGAACTCGCCGGGCGGTGTGTTAAAACCATCACGACCCGTCGCCACCGGCGCATCGAAGACGATCAGGTCGCCCTCGTAGGCAGTGAGCCATTGGCGCGAGAGGTCGACGCTGATGTGACGACCCCACAAGTTTTTGTGCCAGGTCGTCGCGCCCGGCAGTTGCGGGGTAGGGCTTAGGTCGATGCCGCGTATTTGGGCGACCTGTCGCCCTAAATCGCTGAGCTGCACCTCGCGGAGTGTATTGAGGTTAAAGCCATTGGTGGCCTCGGCGGAACGAAAGAACCAGTCCATATCTTCGGGATAGTAGAGCATTTTGGCGCGTTCGAAGTACTGGACTTGGCGGCCATTCTCATCGACAACCTCGCTCAGCGGGTAACCAAATTGCTCAACGCCGCCGCGCTTCTGCCAGTACTGTTTGAATTCGCCCCACAGCGTGTGACGCGTCTCGGGAAAATAGCTTACGCCGGTCTGTGGGTCGTCGATGCCTGCAGGCATGCCCTGTATCGCGAGGATCTCGTTGCCGAGCAGGCCGAGTTGCACCTGGGCGGGTGTGCCGGCGCTTTCGGGATGGTATTCGAAGCGCGCGCGCTCAAAGTATTGCACAATGCGGCCGTTCTCAACAAGCTCCTCGCTGATCGGGTAGCCAAAGATCAGCAGTCGCCCATTGGCACGCCAGAAATCTAAAAAGCCTGCGCGATTGCTGAGATGATGGCCGGTTTGTTCAAAATAGATCGTCGGCATCAGCGGCAGCAGATCGCGGCTCACACTCTGCTGCTGCTGGACGATAGGCAGCTGCAGGGCTGCCTGAGCTGCCTGTGCCTCGCGCACGATTGTCGCTGCATAGGCTGCTGTCGCGGGCGGGCGAAGTCGGCGATCGGCATCGCGGTCGCACGTGTAGCAAAGGCCAAGGCTACCGTCAGCAGGCTACCGATCATCCCCAGGACGCCGAGTGTGGATAGACCCCTACGCATCGCGCTTCCTCTAGTACAAATGTTCGTTAAACTCTTTACACCTTTTTGTTGGCTGTCCTTATTATAAAGGGCAAATTATGACTTTTCTAGTGGCGCGCTGATTGCAATTTTGTGACACACTGCTGAAGCTTTATCAGATAGGGTATACTGGTTAGACAAGGTTTCAAAAAAGCCGTTGGTGGCTGGTCGATGGTGTCGGTGAAGCCACCACCACCGATCAGCACCAACCCGTTCCTGAACCTGGCGTTCGCTAGAGCTGTCACATACTGGCGAGCCACGCCTTAGAAGGCAGGAAGCAGCAGGTACGATGAAGCGTGAAGCGTGAAGCGTGATTCGATCAGCTTTTCTGCTCATGTATCATGGCTCACGGTTCGCGAAAAGATGCGATCAGAGCCAGCGGCCTGAACAATAACTTCTGGCTGCAAAAGTGGATGGAGGAGTCACGATGGAGCGAAAGATACGCGTTCTGGTGGCGAAGCCGGGCCTGGATGGACACGACCGTGGGGCGAAGGTGATCGCGGCGGTCTCGTCCGAGGAGAAGCTCGCCTTCGCCAAAAGCTGCGGCGCGGATAGCGGCTATGTCTATCCGAGCGGCCGCTCGACCGGGAGGCCCAGAAGGCGCTCAGCGCGGGCTGAAGCAGGCCAGCGGCGGCGGCGCGGACGTGATTTATGACGCCGTCGGCGGGGACTATGCCGAACCGGCGCTCCGGGCCATCAATTGGGAGGGGCGCTATCTGGTGATCGGCTTCCCCGCCGGCATCCCGAAAATCCCGCTCAA
>JAAUTF010000491.1 GCA_012031775.1 Candidatus Altimarinota bacterium
GACCTGTTGCGCCGTCTCGATCGACGCCCTGGCCCTGCTGACCACGGGCGCGCGACCTGCCCGCACGCCAGCAGACATTGCACGCAACAATCGATTGGAGCTACCGGCTGCTCGACGCCGACGAGCGCGCGCTGTTTGAGCGCCTCGCAGTGTTTATGGGCAGCTGGACGCTGGAAGCGGCCGAGGCGATTGTCGCTTTAGCCACGCCGACATCCACTGATCGACAATCATCGATCCTCGACGGGCTGGCCGCTCTGGCCGATAAAAGCCTGCTCACTATTGCCGCCGCCGAGGAGCCGCGCTTTTTTATGCTTGAGACGATCCGCGAATATGCGCTGCTGCGCCTCAACGAGCGCGGCGGCCACCAGGCTGTAGCCCGCGCGCACGCACACTATTTTCTTGGGCTGGCGGAGCTAGCGAAGCAGCACTTTAGCGGCCCACATGTCGCTGCCTGGGCGACTCGTATCGAGGAGGCGCACGACAACATGCGCGCCGCACTGCGCTGGCTGCTGAACGATGCGGGTGGTGCCGAGGCTGCTCTGCGGCTCGCCTGCGCCATGTATAGCTTCTGGCATCTGCGCGGCTACTACGCCGAGGGGCTCTTTGCGCTCGAACGCACTCTCGCCAAAAGCGATGCTATCGTCAGCCCGCTGCGGGCCGAGGTACTTTCGCAGGCCGGTTTCCTGGCGACGACATTGGGCAACACCGAGCGGGCTATCGCGTTGTTCGAGGCCTGCCTAGCGCTGTGCCGAACGATCGACGCGCCCGCGCCACATGTCGCAGCCCTAAACGGCCTCGGCATTATCTACAACCGCGCCAACGACCCGCGCGGCATTCCGTTGCTCGAAGAGGCGGTGCATCTGGCGCGCAATGTTGACAACCCGCCGCGCCTCTGTGCAATGCTGCGCGCACTGGCCAATGCGCTGGTGACGAACGGCCAGCTCGAACAGGGGATCGCGGTCTACGACGAAGCGCTACAGCTGGCGCGGCAATATCAACTCGTGCGTAATATCGGCCTGATCTTAGGTGGCTTAGGCTCGGCGCTGACTTTTGCCGGCCAGTATCAGCGTGCGCTGCCGCTGCTCCACGAAAGCATCGCGCATCAGGAGGAGCTACAGAACCGGCCGCACCTAGCCTGGTTGTTCCTGTTTTTAGGCGCATTGCACTTTCTCCAAGACGACGTACCAGAGGCCCGGCGCACCTTTGCGCAGAGCCTGACGATCGTCGCTAGCCTGGGCAATCTTAATAGCCTGCCCGACACCTTAGACGGCGTGGCCGGCGTGAGGCTGCCCAGCAGCCGATACAGGCCGCACGACTGCTGGCGCAGCAGCGGCCTGCGCACAACCCTGAACATTGCGCCATCGCCGGTGGCGCAGGCCTACTACGCCCGCTGTCAGGCAGCGGTGCGCGCCCACCTCGACGACGCCACGTTACAGGCTGCGTTGGAGCAGGGCCGCCTTCTCAGTGCTGCCGAAGCGATCGCCGAGGCTAGCGCGCTGCTAGAGTAGATTGCCGCTACATAAGAACGCGGCGTAGATCACACCAACAGACTTTTTTTATGTTTTTTGTGGCGGGCGCGATTGGCGGCAAAGCTGCCAATCGCGCCCGCCGCTTTTTGTTGGGTGCTGTCCTGTCAACAATCTGTCGACAGTAGAATGTTATGTTGTCCTCAGGAGAGCGATCGATCTCTTCCGCTAAGACAAGGCTTCAGAAAAGCTTTTGTGATGGTCAGTGTTGCAGGCTTCGCCTGCAACACTGACCATCACAATCCCTTTCCTGAACCGGCATTCGCCAGAACTGTCACGTACTGGCGAACCATGTCTAAACAAGGAGCACGGCTGTTAGTACGCTGAAGCGTAGGTATAGCGCTAACGCGCAGCGCTTTCTGGCGGGATCTAAGCAACCTTATCTACACACTGAGGAACCCTGTATGGACACGTTAATCGGCAAGACCTACGCGATCACGGGCGGCAACAGCGGCATCGGGTTCGCCACCGCCCAGCAACTCGTGCGACGTGGGGCGCGAGTGGCCATTCTGGGCCGCGACGAACAAACGTTAGCGGCGACGCAGCGCGATCTCGGTACGGCTGTGCTGGTGCAGCGCGGCGATGTTACGCGCCCGGATGAACTGCGCCAGTTTTTTAGCGCCACCGCACACCAGTTCGGCAGGTTGGATGGCCTGTTTGTCAACGCTGGCATGGCGGCGTTCGCACCGATCGATGCGGTGACAGCCGAACATATCACGTCGCTGCTGGCGGTGAACTTCAACGGAGCCTACTACACCATCCAACAAGCGCTGCCGCTGCTGCGCAGCGGTGCCGCGATCGTGCTCAATAGCTCGATGTACACCGCACTCGGCATGCCGGGATCGAGCATCTACACCGCCAGCAAAGCCGCTCTCGAAAGCCTGGCGCGCACGCTCTCAGCTGAACTCGTCGAGCGCGGAATTCGCGTCAACGCGATCGGCCCTGGCAACATCCAGACACCGCTCTACAGTCGGCTCGGCATGACAGCCGGTGAACTAGAGGCCGCCGCAACAGCGGAAGCGGCCCTGATACCGTTGCGCCGCTTCGGTTACGCCGATGAAGCCGCACGCGCCGTGGTCTTTCTACTCTCGCCGGATTCATCATACGTGCTCGGCGAAACGCTTGTCGTCGACGGCGGACGCAGCAGACTGTAACCATTCGTTGGCCTGTGTTGGCAATTTTACCCAACAGAGGTCGGCACACTCAACCAAAGGAGCCCATGATGAACGCGCTTAAACAGCCGAAACTTACCCCTGCTCAACAAGGCCTATCGGATTTGTGGGACGAACATTTGCGGCACGAATTCGCCACCCGCGACCCTGACCAGACCGTCGACACCATGGTCGACGATGCGTATGTCAACCATGTCCCGGTGCTGACAGGCGGCACAGGGCGGGATGAACTGGGCGAGTTCTACGCGCAGTACTTCATCCCACAGATGCCGCCCGACATGGAGATCGTGCCAGTCTCGCGCACGATCGGCCACGAGCGCCTGGTGGACGAATCGGTAGCCCGGTTCACCCACACATTACGCATGGACTGGCTGCTGCCCGGTGTTGCCCCGACCGGCAAGCGCGTTGAGGTGGCGCTGGTGGTGATCGTTGAGTTCCGCGACGGCAAGCTGCTCAGCGAGCGTATCTATTGGGATCAGGCCTCGGTGCTAGTGCAACTTGGTATGCTCGACGCAACAACGCTGCCCATCGCCGGGGTGGAAAGCACCCGTAAGGTGCTCGACCCATCGATCCCGAGCAATCAGCTCATTAAGCGAGCGACACAGAGCGGAGGAACATTACGATGAAACGCTTTTCCTGGCTTTTTGCCGTCCTGATGACGGCCATTCTCAGCCCGATGCTGGCCCAGGCTCAGCCCCTGCCCGCGACCGACGAAACGATCAGCGCCGGTCGCTTCCGGCCCACGCCGATCGTCTGGCAGCCCTGCCCGGAGAATAACAGTGTGGAGTGCGGCACGCTCAAGCTGCCGGTCGATTACCAGCAGCCGCAAGGCGAAACCTTTAACATGGCCGTTATTCGTGCCAAAGCGAGCGATCCGCAACAACGCATTGGCACGGTTGTGTTGAACAACGGCGGCCCCGCCGGTTCGGGCGTAGATTTCGTGCTCGCCGGCGTGGGCGTGCCCGCCTTCGAGGGCTTGCGCAGCGGCTTCGATATCGTCAGCTTCGATGTGCGCGGCTCGCACCGCAGCCGCCCCGTGCGCTGCGAAACAGCAGCACCTGGTGAGCGCCGACGGAAGAAGAAGCGCTTATCACCTTTATCGACGCCTTCAGTCAGCGCTTCGCCGATGACTGTGTTGGGCAAAACGGCTCCTTCATCCGCTCGATGAGCTTCAACAACATTGCACGCGACATGGATATGCTGCGCCGCGCCCTGGGCGACAAACAGCTCAGCTACGTCGGCCTGTCCTTCGGCACCACGCTCGGCGCAGTGTACGCCTCGCTCTTCCCGACCCGTGTGCGCGCCATGATTCTTGACTCGGGCGTGATGCCGGAATTCCGCGATAGTCTGGTCGAATTCGCCGCCGAGCAATCTATGAGCTTCGAGCAGACCTTGCATCGGCTCGATCAGGTGTGCCGCAAAGATGCCGCTTGCCACCTACACGAGAAAGGCGTGGTTGCCGCGCTCGACGAGATCCTCGCCCAACTGCGCGCAACTCCGGCGACTGCGCCGGACGGCAGCGTGCTCAACGCCGCTATCGTTCAGGCGATAGTCGCATCGCTGCTCAGCTTCGACGCTAGCTGGCCGCTGCTTGTGAGAGCGTTGGCCGACGCGCAAAACGGCGACTTCGCCCTACTGTTTCAGCTCGTGCCTGCTATATCTAACATACCCCTGTCCGACACCGCCTTTTTCGCCATCAAGTGCAACAGCTTCGGCACACGCCGCTCGGCGGCGGAGTATCTGCCAACCAGCAAGGCAGTAGGCGAGCTCACCCCGCGTTTATTCAGCCCGCTGCGGGTCGCCAACGTGGTAGCAACCTGCACTGCCTGGCCAGCAGCCGACGTGCCGATTATCCGCAATGTAAGCGACAAGCTCGACAACC
This sequence comes from Candidatus Altimarinota bacterium, assembly GCA_012031775.1. Taxonomy (GTDB): domain Bacteria; phylum Chloroflexota; class Chloroflexia; order Chloroflexales; family Chloroflexaceae; genus JAAUTF01. The sequence goes on from JAAUTF010000491.1 coordinate 4,581, forward strand.
CGATCCTAATGTTCGGCACCGACTTCGATCCTAACACACCGCTGAGCTGGACACGCAGCCTGGCCTTTGCACTCGGCGCGGAACAGAACATCGTGCGCTACCAGGGCGGCGGTCACACCATCGTTACGCGTGGTACGGGCTGCATCGGGGCAATCGTCTTCGGCTATCTCTTCGAACTCGCGGTTCCTGCCGAGGGCACGACATGCCCGGCCCGGCCGCTCAACTTCGCACCACCAGCGCAGGCCCGCAACACGCAATCGCTCGACCTATCGTTCGTCAACAGCTGGCACTCGAGTGAATAGGTAAGGTTTGTTCGTGGGTGTTGACGGCTATGCCGCCAACACCCACGAACAAATATAGCAGTCCTAAATGATTTGTAAATTGGTTGTGTGGAACATGGCGGCTACGCCGCCATGTTCCACACAA